>DOTA01000204.1 GCA_003513015.1 Chloroflexota bacterium | reverse complement strand
GATGGCGACCCGATCCAGCAAACGGTTACGGAATATCTCCAAACGTTCAGGAAGATAGGTTCGCAGAAATTCGCGTTGTAATTGTTGGTCGTCCAGCGGGGGCAGGCTCGCCAAACGCTGGCGCGCACTAATTTGAAGTAACTGCGTTCCGAAGGAATCCCAAGCCCGCAAAAGCTCGGCAGAACGGCTGCGGCTGCGCTCTGAAACCTTGAAAGAAACGTTCTTGCGATTATAGCGCGCGTCTTCTTCGGCAATCAGGCGATTCAGGTCAATCAGCAAGCGGCGGGTTTTACTCAGCAACACCTCGGCATTATCCTTCCCACCCAGCGTCAGGCGGAAGGTTGTCCGGCCAGTTTCGAAACCTTTCTCGGTGCGGGCGAAAGTCGCCAGGGGCAGCATCCCAATGCCCGCGCGCGCCAATGACGAAGCCAGCCAATCCAGAGATAAGCCCGCAGGTAGGCGACCCACTTGCAAGAGTGGATACAAACTCCCCGTGGGGGGGATGATGGTTAACCCAAAGGGGTTGCGATCCGAGGGGAGATTCTCCACGGCGCGCAAAAGGGCCTGAGTGCGTTCATATAAAATCGAATTGCGCAGATGCCAAAAGGCGCGGGTGGCTTGCGGCGCGCTGCGGTAAAACAGATAGCTGATATAAATGGCCGTAATATTGGGCTGGATGTGCGCATTTAAGGCGTTGAAACGCTCGCGAATTTTCCGCTCGCGAATTTCGATCACCGCCAGCCTGGCCCCGGCGTAGCTATCTGTTTTGGACATGGAGTGTGCCGAAATTACCCGGTCGGCTTGAGCTTCGGTGACCGCCCCGTGACGAACCAACTCGGCGGCGATTTGACGGGCAGTCTTAATTTCGGGTAAATCACGCACCGGGGCCACGTTCTGATAGGCCAGATCATCAATCACGTAAACTTTATTTTGCAGGCAGTAGGTGATCAGACGGCGAATATCGGCATCGTTGAAGATTTGCCCGGTGGCGTTATGAGGGTTGTTGATCGCCACCGCGCCGCGCTGCGGCCAGGAGGGGTCTTGCTGGCAAATATTTTCCAGCTTCGCAATGATGCCATCCACATCTAGCCCTAGGGAGGCAGACAACGGCACGGTATAGGTTTTGACAAAACACTGCTCGTAAGACCAACTCAGATCGGGGATGACCACTTCAGAGATGCCACAATGAAAGCCCAGGATGCTCAAGGCCGTGCGGGATGATCCGCTGACGAGGCTACAGGCTTCGGGCTGATACTGAGGCTGGTGTTTGACAAAAGCCGCCAAAAAACTGCGTTGGAGCGCGTCAAGCCATTCCGGTTCGTGGACATTTTGAACCAGCAGGTCAAGCACTTCATCGGCCTTGAGTTCGGCAAACTCATCGAAGATGGTGTCCTTCCAGGATTGCTGAATCCACCTGGAGAGGGTAGCTGTTTTTCCTTCGAGCACTTCCAGGGAACGCGTTAATCTTTGAGTATGCTGATCCACCAATTTTTCCAGACGCTGCTCCGTGCGTTCGGCTAAATCGGGCAACACCGTCTCTGCGAAAACCCCTAAGGCTAATCCATCAAAAGCAGGTTTGGCATAAGGCACATCCTGCGGAGTTTTGCTCTGAAGTTTGGCAAGATTTTGAGTGAGCAAAAAATCCAAAAATTCGGCTTCGGGTGCGGAAGGGGTTCCTTTGAGATTGAAATGCACGTTCTCGATGACGCTCAGAAAATCGGCGTTGCCGGTGATAAACACTACAGGTAAATTGTGCAAGCGCTGCGCAAATATGGCCGGGGTGAGCAGGCGAATGACGCGCTGCACAAGTTTGGCTTCACGCGCCAGCGAGAGATGATTGGGCACATTATTGGCTTCGATAAAAAAGAGGGGTTTCTCAATACTCAACAAGCGCAGCCTGCGGCGCGTGATTTCATCCAACTCAGCGCCAACCAGCATGAAGGTGGGCATGGTAGGTTGATGGTTCAGGAATTGCTCGATCTCGGCAAGCGCGAGGTTTTCATCCACAGCCAGGTTATCAAACAGTAGATGGGGGATGGTTTGCAGTTGAGGCTGAAGTTCGCACTGGTAGCTCAAAATTCGAGCAGGGGTGAACTCCAAATAAGATGACAGGGCGAAAAGGATGATGCGTAAGACTTCATGAACGCCTCCCGTGCCCAAGATGATTTCGCGTTTGCCGGATTGTTCGCCGGTATCATAGTGCAACGGTTCTTGTTGATTTTCCAACCAGGCGCGAAATTTATCTACCAGCGCGTGGGGCCGCTTGCGCGAATAACCACCCCGGGGCATATATGGCGCGCTTTTTTGGATTGTGCGGATCAAAAATTCTAGTTTTGGCCTGGCTTCGGCCTCCCAGCCCAGGAATTCCAAGAGAGCGTCGGGATCGGTTTCCTCCAGTTCTTCCCGGTGAATATCAATCCCCAGCGCGGTACGTAAAAATGCCGATGAAAGCCCCACATCTTGCACGGGGTTCCCGATGTGGAAATTGACACGGTCTTCATCAGGGATCGGGGCCGCGGCAGTTGATTCGCTGATTTCCGAGACGCGCGCCACGCGAATCGGTTTCAAACGAAAAGCAGCCTGGGGATCAGATGAGAAGGTTTTCACTGGATAAATTCTCAATGGCACGCGGATTTAGTAAATATTCGCAGATAAAAATACTCCGCGTCGATCCGCCAAATCTGCGTGTTTCGTGTTCTATTCGCCAGAAGACTCGTGCTTCGCTTCTAAGGCCCGCTGCATCAAACTTTGGAAAACGCCCAGCAGTTCAGAACCTTGTGCCAGTTCCTGCGGCGTAAATGAGACGATGGTGCGGGCGTTCTTTAAATTTTGGCTGGCTTCAGCCAACCGTGCGGCCTGAGGGGTCAGCAGCAACAATTCAGGGCTGCTCTTGAGGACTTCGAGTTCATCTCGCTCAAAAGAGAGGCGCATGCGATTGCGCTCCAACTCATCTTCGAGACCCTTCTTGGCCAACACCGATTCTTTGCCGAGTAAAGTCCCCTTTAATTCAAGTTTCTTCATGGCAAGTTCGTGTTCCAGACGCGAAATTTCTTCGTCAGCCTGGAATTTTGCCTTGGCGGCCGCTGAACGTGCTTGATGATTCAAACGCTCGGTTTGCTCTAACAGACGCGCCTGCTCTTGCTGACGCAGGGCTTCGCCAATCTCCGGGTCGATTGGCTCTAAAGTCTGCACGGCCAATGAAATCACCTCAACACCAAATTTTTCCTGAATCAGCATAGAACGTTCGTTCAAATAGCTCAAAATTTCAGTGGAGGAAAGCGCGTGAATCTCATACTTTTCGGCATATTCCTTGACCAGTCCCTGAAGAAGCACCTGGACTTCATCGGCAACATGCACGATGGCCTCCGAGTTCCAACCCCCAATGCGAATCAAAGCGTTAATTTGCTCAACCGAGGGGGCAATCGAACCGATCAACTTAATGCGCACTTCCAGGTTCCCAAGCGCGGCAGCTTCTATGGTCAAGCGGATGGGGTAAGTCGTGCGAGGGAGCGGCAAACTGAAATGTCTCGGGTAAAATAACCCTTTGCGAAGGCTGATCTGCCCATTCGATTCGTATAACAGTAAAAAATCGGGCTTTCGAATTCTGTATTCAAACAAAGCCAATAAAACCAAAATTCCAACAAAAACCCCCACAAGAATGCCAATTGTGTTATTCATAATTGATAACTCCTCGAAGAGTGATCGTGTTTTGCGGTTTGTTGTTTGAAACAAAACTAACCAGGGACACCGCAAAACAACACAGAAATTATACCCATTGCGGCCATATTTCGCACTTTTTTGAAATAGCAGGAATGTGCACTGATAACCGTCGGCATTATATACTCAAACCGGCAAAGTGTTTCAGGGCAAAACGCGCAAATCTTTACCCATTACACAAAACACCCCGGGGGTTCCGGGGTGTTGGCTTCTTGCGATTGTGTTTTTCGATGTATCTATCTAGCCACGCGCCAACACCCCAATATTCTCAAATTATTATTGGTATCAGTCGTGTTGTCTAAACGAGTCATACGTAGGCTGGTTTGCATATTGGCGGCAACTATACCACCGGGGTATAAGCCAGTCAAGGAAGCATTTTCAATTTTCGCAATACCTTGCGCCCTATTCTACGAATCGTTAGAATAGAGGAGTAATACACATCGAATCAACCAAAAATTGGAGAACAACTATGAATCAACCAGTTCAGTCCCCCTATCATCAAAAGATTTTTGAGCATTTGCAATTCCAGGGTAGCAGCAACGATTGTGCACCTTACACTACAGCGACCATTTTAAACACCTTTTGCAATCAACAACTTAAAGGTGATGAGCTCGCCAAGCAGATGAATAAGCCACGACTGCGCGGCCTTTTACCGGTGATCCGCCGCATCCCCAATTGGGCCACCTTTCCCTGGGGGGTGGTTGATGTGATGAAGGATTATCAACTGAAAGCCCGTTGGCAGTTTCGCACCCCTATCGAGTATCTGCGTCCAGCACTGGCCAATGGGCACATCCTGATGCCCATCATCGGTGAGTGGCGGCCGAAACCCTGGATGCACATTATGACCCTGGTAGAATGGGATCCACAACGAGGCTGGGGGTTTGCCAACACCCAGTACCAAACCCAAAAAACCTACTGGGTTTCAGATAGTGATTTTCAGGTCAAATGGAAGAATTCCGGACGTTTGCTGGTAGAAATTGAAAGTATTTGACAATTTATCATTTGACGCATCCCACCTGAAAGGGAGTCTGAGGCTCTTTCAAGGATTAGCGCATCCCTGAAAGAGCAACCATTCCAAATTACGAAACATCCAACAAAATCAGGAGGTTCCATGGATTTCAGCCTAAGCGAAGAACAACGCATGTGGAAAGATGCCGTGCATGATTTTGTCGCCAAAGAAGTCAAACCCAAGGCTGCCGAGTTAGATGAAACCCACGAACTTAACTGGCCTGCGATCCGAAAAATGGGGCAAATTGGGTTATTGGGGTTGAATGTGACCGAAGAATTCGGCGGCACCGGCGTAGATGCCGTCAGCGCGGCGATAGCCATCGAAGAATTGGGTTGGGGCGATGGGGGTACCGGTTTGACTATCGCGGCCCATAATGGCTTGGGCACAGCTCCGATTGCCTTATTCGGCACCGAGTCTCAAAAAGCGCAATTTCTGGTGCGCGCCACAAGTGGGCAAAGCAAACTGGCAGCATTGGCGCTCACCGAACCCCAGGCTGGCTCCGATTTACAAGGTATTCGCACGCGGGCCGAAAAGGATGGGGATAGCTGGGTAATCAACGGTGCTAAAATGTGGATCACCAACGCCGGGGATGCCGATTACATCATCACGCTGGCGCGCAGCGATTCCGAGGCGATGAGCATGTTCATCGTACCCAGCGATAGCCCTGGGTTGCATGTCGGCCAACCTGAAAAGAAGATGGGGCTGGGCGGCTGCCACAGCAACGCCATCACCTACGATAATGTACGCATGCCCCAGGAAAACCTGCTTGGAGAAGAAAACCGCGGCTTGCACCAAACCCTCAAAACACTGGATGGCGGACGCATCAGCATTGGCGCACTTTCG
>DOTA01000035.1 GCA_003513015.1 Chloroflexota bacterium | reverse complement strand
AGATCTGCCAGTCATTTTATAGCTACCATCCAAGCGCACCTAGAGCTTGTCGAAGGGTGCAGACACCTTTATCTATGGGGTTTAGTTAATTGGGTAAGATCAGCACTTTACGAACATCTTCACGCCCCTGTTCGATCAATTCGATGCCGCGCTGAAGTTCAGCCAGCGGCAACTGATGGGAGACCAGACCTGTCAGCGAAATGCGCCCGGATTGGAGCAAAGCCAGGGCCTGATAGGAATTGCGCAGCGAGGTAAAGGAGGAGAGGATGGTAAGGCCTTTGCGGAAAATGGAGAAAGCTTCGATGTTCATGGTTTGGCCCGCAGGCGGCACGCCGAAGAGCAGTATTTTGCCGCCGTGGCGGACGTAATCGAGTGTGCGGCTCATCGCCGAGATCGCGCCGGTAGCATCGATAACGGCGTCATAATCACTGCGAGGTAAATTTTCGAGGCTGTGGTAAACCTGATCGGCTCCAGCCTGGGCGGCGAAGGCGGCGCGGGCCGGATTTTTATCAACTATGGTGATTTCGGCGGCGCCGGTTTGGCGCAAAACTTGCAGCAGCAGGATTCCAATCGATCCTGCGCCAAAGATGGCCAGGCGGGCTGCCATTGCGGGGGCCAAACGCTCGACACCGTGCAGCACGCAGGAGAGCGGCTCCATGAAGGCGGCGAGATCATAGGGCAGTGCGCCGATATTGAAGGCCGCTTTTTCGGGGGCAGTAACGTATTGGGCCATGCCACCGGGGCGAGTGACGCCCACAGCACTCCAGTTGAGGCAAAAATTGTGGCGGTTGTTGAGGCAGTTTTCGCAGTTGTCGCAGGCGATATTGGGTTCAATGGCGACGCGATCACCAGGTTGGAAGCGGGTGACGGTACGCCCCACAGACTCGACCACACCGGAAAACTCATGCCCAGGAATAACGGGATAAGCCCCCATATATTCGCCGCGGAAAATGTGAATATCCGTACCACAGATGCCACTGGCCATCACTTTGATGAGCAGTTCATCATCCGCGAGTTTGGGATGGGGAATTTCGAGAATTTCTAGCAGGTGGGGTTGGGTGATTTGGGCGGCTTGCATGGTTTGATCCTTCGGGTTTTAGCACGAATGTATTTTTATCCCATTCATCCATGTTTACATCTGGTTTGTTCAAGCGTTTTCGTGAAATATAAGGCCAGTCCATCATCAACGATGACGCGGTCACCGTGCTGGCAGCGTTTATCACCCCAGGTGAGGCCGCGGCCATCGGGAATATAGCCACGCTGCACGTACATGATCTGGGCTGCGCCGTAATCCGGAGTCAGTCCTACACCAATCCCGGCGATGGCGGAGCGCTCGGCGATGTGGCGCTCGGCTTCATCCAACAGGAGCGTACCGATCCCTTGACGACGAAAAACGGGCAGCACGTTAAAATCCACAATTTCAGGGATGCGCTCTTCCAAAAAAGGAGCGTAGCCGGAGGCCCAGACGATCGTGACGTAACCGGCAAAAATTCCAGCGAGCGTGGACACCAGCACCACCCGTAGCCCAGCTTGCTGCTCGTTGAAATAACGGCGGTATTGGGCTGGGGGTTTATCCCAGCCGAGTTCGGCAAAAGCCGCGGCGATGGGCTGGATGTCGCTTTCTTGCAGGTTGCGAATTTCTACCATATTTCGCCCTCCCGCCACTCCACCGAAATGGGCAACGAGAAATCCAAATCCGGGGTTTGGGGCAGGTGAAGGAGCATGACACGCTCGTCGGGGTCGGGGAGCAACACGCCATCCAGGCGGTGAAAGAGCGGGCCTTGCCAGAACTGCCAACCCAAACGGGCATACAAATTGGTATCGGCGGGGCAGAGGGCACCCACATTGAAGACACTGATTGCGTCGGCCAGGCATTGCATCACCGCGGTGGCGAATCCCCAACCACGGTAACGCTCCTCGGTGGCGACNNCCGTCCAGGCGGGCCAGTACATGCACAGAATCCGAGAAAGTTTCTATAAAAGGTGTGTAATCTTCTTCGTAGGCCCGCGAACATAAAGCAATGATAGCGGTAAGATCAGCCGGGGAAAGCTGATCTTTGGGGATGATTTCGATGATGGGTTTTGGGGAGAATTCATCCATATGGCGTTAGTGGGCTTCTTCCCAGCGGTCGGTGGCGGGAGGCGGTTCGGGGGAGAGGGCAGAAATTTCGGCGCGCAATTCCGGGGTCATCTCGATCTCCAGAGATTTGAGCGAACCTTCGAGCTGCTCCAGGCTGCGAGCGCCGATGATGGGAGCGGTCACTCCGGGATGCGATCCGACCCAGGCTACGGCCAAAGCTGGGGGTAAATAACCGCGTTCTTGGGCAAATTGGGTGAAGTTCCCAGCGACTTCGTAACCCCAATCTTGTTCGTAGCGCTTTTGATACATGGCATTTTCAGTGAGTCGTCCGGCATCGGGTCGTTTGCCGGGGGCATATTTACCGGTGAGCAGGCCGCCGCCCAACGGGCTATAGGGGATCACACCCAAATGTTCGGATTGAGCCAGGGGCAGGATTTCAACTTCAGCCTGACGTTTGACCAGGTTGTACATGGGTTGTAGCACTTCGAAGCGTGACCAGCCGCGGGCCGCAGAAATCCCCAAAGATTTCGCGATCTGCCAGGCAGCGAAGTTACTGGCTGCAGGGTAGAGAATTTTGCCGGCCCGCACGAGATCATCCAGGCTGCGCAATACACCTTCGAGGGGCACATCCGCGGGAAAGTGGTGGATGAAGTAAACGTCGATGCGGTCGGTGTTGAGGCGGCGCAGGCTGGCTTCCACGGCCTGACGCATGTGGTAGCGACTGGCTCCGCGGGCGTTGACATCTTCACCGGTGCCACCGTAGAACTTGGTGGTGAGTACGATTTCATCGCGACAGTGGGCAATGAGTTCGCCGAGGATCTCTTCAGAGCGGCCACCAGCATAAACGTTGGCGCAATCGAAGAAGTTGATGCCCACCTCGCGGCAGCGCTGGAAGATGGCGGCCGAGGTGGGTCGGTCAGCCTGCCAACCGAAGGTCATGGTGCCGAGACACAGGGAGGAGACTTTGACACCGGTATTGCCGAGAAGTTTGGATTGCATGGTGAAATCCTTTCAATAATTTACCACGAAGGTACGGAGAACACGGAGTTTTATTCTCAGGAGAACTTTACCGTACTTCGTTCGTTAAAGGCTGGTAAAAATTGCCAGCTTGAAATCATGTTCCATGGCAGGGTCGCGGATTTGCAACCAGGGGAGTTTGGCGAGTTCGAGGGTGCAGGTGCCGTAAGAGCAGATGTACAGCGAACGCCGTTTGGCTTGTTGACGCAGCTTTTCGAGCACGGTGTTAAAAACTTCGTTGATGAACGGTGTGAAAAAGTAAAAGATCGTTCCCTGGCTAAGGTCAGCGGAACGAGCGTCAGCGTTGAGGAAGGTGACTTTTTTGAGGTTTAGCTCCGCAGCCCGGGATTGGGCATATTCACAATAAACGGGATCAAATTCAATGCCCGTGGCGGGGAGACCGGTCAACAAATGGAAGAGGATAACCACTAATCCCAGTCCTGATCCCAGATCCACAAAATAATCATGCGGGGTGAGGGTCAGACTGTCGATGAGTTCCAGGATGATGCGAGCGGGTGTGGCTTCGTAGCGGATCATGCCGGGTTCGCGCTCCCGACTTTGGGTTGGGAAGGGAGCCGGGAAAATGGCCTGCTCGAGAAGCACGTCCAGGCCATTGTATTCAAAATCAGGCTGGCCGCGTTGATCGGGGGTGTAAGCGGTGAACTGGTTGAGCAGGGTGCGCAAGCTGTCAGGGCTGAAGTTTCCGGCGATCAGATCGGCGCGGACGCGCTGAAAGAGTTGTTGATCGATAGTGCGCAACTGCTCACACAGCGCCAGGGACTGGTAGTAAACATCTTGCAAATCGCTATGATTCCCAGGGATTTTGACGATTTCGCCAACATAGGCGATCAAATCCAGGGCTTCTTTGCGGGCTTCGAGGTGCGGTGTGGCGAGCAAGGATTGATCATTAATTAAGGTCAGGAGTTGATTTTTGAGTGCTTGAACATCCATTGTGAGCCCTGTTTGGGTTGTTCGGGGGAAATTAGGTGCATATAGGATGTGGACGAAGCTAAAGTTTTGCGGTAACACTGTTGATTTTATCTTGCATGGACTGATCCCGGTCGGTGCGGGTGCCGATGCGCAGGTTCGTGGAAACACGCGGGGCACCCATTTGGTGCAGGGTTTCGTGGCAGCTTTTGAGGGCGGCAAAGACTACTTCCCAATCGCCTTCAACGTTGGTGCCATTGGCGTGCAAGGTTGGTTCCAAACCAGCTGCTTTCAAAACACGCTCGCAGGCAGCTACATAGGGGGAGAGGGAGACTCCTACGCCAATGGGGATGATGGCGAGGTCGGCAATGACTTTCATCTTTTTTTCTCCTAAACGATCATCGAAATCATCTGAAAGATTCTGAGCCAAAATCGTTTCAGGCAGTTTCACCAGCAAATCAAACATCCAATTAAGTTGATTATACCTTTCCCCATGAAAGCATTTAAAACAAAACCCTGGTAGAGCGGGCGCACCCGCTACCAGGGTATATTACATTTGAAATCGCTCGGGGCCTATTTACTGGTGCATTTAAGATCGAGCGGGATCATAACTCTGGCTTCATAGTAACCGGCTTCGAGATCGCCACAGGCAACGAAGCTGTAGACGTAACGATCACGGGGGACAACCAATGTGGTAGTTTCGCGAGGAAGGAGGTTCAGGTAGTAGTGGTTATCAAGGGTGCGCAAATATAAACGGACAGGTTCTTTGGTTTTGTTGCGGATGGTGATGCGCACCATCTTGATGTAATCGGAGGTATCGATATCATGTATTTTTTCCCCGACAGGTTTGGCCGTACCCCCACATACAGGCACATGCATGGTTTGGTAAATATTCAGGTTGATGGTGCCGGAACTGGTGTGTTTACAAGCTTCCATCGTGAAAGAATAGGTCCCTCGCGGCACGATGGTAACGAGCTTGGAGTACGGGGCAACCGTGTAACTGAATTGCTCTGAGCCATAAAGATTGATGCTAAAGGGCTGATGGCTATAGTTGAGGATCGTGAAACGAACATTTGGCGATTGTCCTTCATCTGCCANNACTCGGGCTAGCGTTAACTTTTTCATGATCATTTCTCCTCTCAAAATACGTTACATTTCAAATCTATTTGAACCTATGATTGCAACCAATGCCTCACCAAAATCCGATTCTTATTATACCTATTTTTGCAAAATATTCAATCTGCTCAATAGAGATTGACTACAAATAGGAGTTACTACGGCTTTACGGAGGGATCAAACAACTTTTTATATTCTTCAACGGCAAACCGATCGGTCATTCCGGCGATATGATCGCAGATGGTGCGCTCAAGGCCGCGCTCACCGATTCGATCCTGAACGTGTTTGGGGAGAATAGCTGGTTCTTTGAGGTAAGCCTGGAAGATGTCACTCAAGAGATGTTCAGCTTTGACTTGCATGCGTACAACCCGCGGATGGCGATACAGGTTGGTATAGAGAAAATCCTTAAGTTGGCGGTTGTTCCGGTGCAAATCTTCACTGAACCCAATGACATTATAGTTGAGGCGTTGTAATTCGCCCGCAGATTTGACAGCCGCATCTCGCAGGCGCTCGGAAGTGGCATCCACGATATCCGTGACCAGGATACCGATCAGGCGGCGGATCAAACGGTGGCGGCTTAGTTCATCCAATCCATGCCCTTGCCAGCCAACACTTTCAGCCAGAATCTCCCAAAGGACAAATCCATCCAACATATCTGGAGTGATCATCCCCGAACGTAATCCATCATCCAGATCATGCGCCGTGTAGGCAATCTCATCGGCGGCGTTGGCAATTTGAGCCTCCAGGTGGCCGCGTAATTCGGGATCATAATCGGAAGCATCCGAAATATCATATTCGGTTTCATGTTTGACAATGCCCTCACGCACCTCCCAGGTGAGATTCAATCCCAGAAAATCCGGATAACGGTGTTCCAGGTCTGTGACAATCCTCAGGGATTGTTTGTTATGGTCGAACCCGCCCCACTCTTTCATCAGGCGGTTAAGGATAACCTCACCCGAGTGCCCAAAGGGAGAATGGCCCAGATCGTGTGCGAGACAAATGGTCTCAACCAAATCTTCATTGGCGCCCAAGGCACGCGCCAGAGTGCGGCCAATTTGGGCAACTTCCAGGGTATGTGTCAAACGGGTGCGATAATAATCGCCTTCGTAATTGATAAAAACTTGGGTTTTATACTCCAGCCGTCGAAAAGCCGTAGTGTGTAAAATGCGGTCTCGGTCGCGCTGAAAAGCTGTGCGGTAAGCTGGTTCGCTTTCGAGATAAGCCCGCCCTTTAGATGTTTTGCTGCGAACGCCATAAGGCGCTAAGGACTGATCTTCGATTTCTTCGAGTTTCTCACGTGTGAATAACATAAGCACCTATTTCATTGAATACTTTTGCAAAAAATCTCTCAATTTTTTGAGGGGTTGAAGCCCTGCACCAATTTGATTAGGGCGATTGCATGTAGCACTGTNNCACTGAACATGCGATTGCCCTACCAATTTGATTGAACCATCTGGTTTCTTAAAGTGTATAATTTTCAAGCGGGTCAACCTGCTTTGATTATAGCAGTTTATCATCTGCATCCGTGATATACTTTATCCGCAATAATCAACTAACAAGATGAGGAGTTAGCAAATGGAAATTACCACAAAACAATATAAACGTTGTGATTTGGTAAAGGCTGTAGGCCGCATCGATAGCAACACAGCTCCCGAACTAGAGAAAAAATTCAATGAGATTCTCGATAATGGCAGTTCGGGCGTTGCTTTTGATATGGCAGAAGTCGATTTTATCTCTAGCCGAGGGCTTTGGGTGCTACTTGAAACCCAGAAAACCTGCAAAAAAAATAAAGGCAAGCTGGTATTGGTAAATGTTTCTGAAAACATGCAGCAAGCGCTCGATTTAGCTGGTGTAAAACATTTCATTGACATTTATGATGATCTTACAGAAGCTATTGGAAGTTTCTAACGGCTATTACCTTACAAACTAATGCCATCGAAAACATTTGCTGGGCGATTTACCAGTCTTGAAAAAATCGCTGATTTCATTGCTCAGGCCGCCCAAAAAGCGGGCTTTGACAGCAAAAGCGCGTACGCAATCCAATTGGCGGTCGATGAAGCCTGTTCGAACATTATCGAGCATGGTTATGCCGAGCGAGAAAATGGCAAAATTTGTTGTAACTATGAAGTGCTTGAAAATGGGTTAAAGATCGTTATTCAAGATTGGGGTAAATCATTCAACCCCAATGAAGTGCCCAAGCCAAATTTTGAGGTAGCTTTAGAAGATCTCAAACCCAGAGGCGCCGGGCTTTACTTCATGAAAGAGATCATGGATGAAGTGAACTTCGAATTTGATAACAAAGATGGCAATTTGTTAACCATGATCAAACGAAAATAAAGAAATCCCCTGGAAAATTCACAATCCAGGGGATTCTTCTTGTACATCGCGCCGCAGCACCATAAGGGTGATATCGTCAAAAGGCGGCGCATCTCCCACAAAATCGTAAACCGCATCCAGAATAGATTTTTGCAGCGTTTCTGCCGACTCTCCCAGGTGATCTTGAATAATCTTTACCAGTGATTCTTGTTTAAAGAATTCACCCTCCAGGTTTTGCGCATCGGGCACGCCATCCGTATAAAATACCAAGACATCGCCGTGATTCATTTCGATCTCGGCGCGATCCCAGGTGGCATCTTCGTCGATGCCAATCGGGAATCCGGTGATATTCAAAGGGATGGGATCGCAACTATTTGTATCGCTCAAAAAATAAGGGGGATTATGCCCGGCATTACAATAGGTTAACGTACCCTCGGTTGGATCCAGCACCCCGAAGAAAGCTGTCACGAACAGGTTGGCTCGGGTATCTTTGAGGATACGCTCGTTGGTAGCAAAGAACACCAAATCGGGCTGCAAATCAAATTCCGTGGCATAGGTGCGGATAAGGGTGCGGCTGAGCGTCATATAAATAGCCGGGCCAACGCCTTTATCGAGCACATCCGCGATGACAAAGCCGATTTTCCCATCTGCCAGGGGGATAATATCGAAGAAATCGCCTGAAGTTTCTCCCGCGGGGGCCAGGGTAACGGCAAATTGCCAGCCATCCATATCGGGGAAACTGTTTGGCAGTAAACTGGCCTGAATGGTGCCCGCTAATTTTATTTCATCACTAACACGCTGATATTCCAGGGCTTGCTCGTAAACATGTGCCTGCTTAATTGCCGAGGCAATTTGCGCCGAAAGAGACTGAACCGCCGGACACAAATTTTGCAATGCCTTACGGTCCCAGGGTTGGGCCAGAGTGTGCAATTCCAGATAGATGCCACCATAAGTTTGGGCTTCATCTGCATCTCGGATGGGGGCAACCACTACCGGGTTGTGCGAGTCTCTATCTTCTTCCCAGGGCAATTTGTCGCGGGCCAGAAAAATATCTCCCATGGTGCGCTCCAATAACCAGGGCCAAACATCATCCAATTCAGGGGTCCAATCTATGGGTTGTTGGTAAAGCACATCATCCGGGAAAATCCACACCACCAATCGCCCGGCAGGGAACATGTTGGTCAGATGAGTCTGCAAGATCGCAGGCAAATTTTCGGAATCAGGTGGCGCATCAATAATGGCGCGCCCCAAAATTTCTAATTTTTCGAGCATGCGCGAGGATTGCCGGCTGCGCTCGGTTGTCCAACTCATCCGCCGCGAGAGATAGGCAACCATCAACATGCCAAAGATCACGAATAAATAAACAGCTAACCCATTTTGAGCGTAGATGCCCGCAGCCAAAATGGCAAAAGGATTAGCCAATTGTGGCAGCCCTAGCGCCAAAAAGAAGAATCTGAGAATTGGACGGATATTATGGCTGCGGCTCAGGGCTTGCTGTGCCCAGGTGTGATAGGCCAGGTAGGGCATCCAAAAGGCGGCATAGAGCAAAAAATAGGTGCCAAACATGGCCATTGCCAACAAAATAGT
>DOTA01000061.1 GCA_003513015.1 Chloroflexota bacterium | reverse complement strand
AGTTCAAGATTCCTTCGATTTCGGCCATAATTTGTTGATGTTCGAAGCCGTGTTGCCGGGCTGCACCGGAGGGACAAGCCGCCACACAAGTGCCGCAGCCTTTACAAAGCACTTCGTTGACTTCCGAAATAATATTTCCATTCAAAGCATGGGCCTGAATCGCGTTATACGGACACAAATTAAGGCAGGTCAGGCAGCCGCTACACAAAGCCGGATCGATGTAGGCAGTAAATGGCTCCAAGGTGACCACTCCGGCATCCATTAACGAGAGCGCCGCAGCCGCGGCAGCGCCACCTTGGGCAACGCTATCGGGAATATCTTTAGGGCTTTGGCAGGTACCGGCCAAAAAGACACCATCCGTTGTAGTTTCTACAGGNNTGAGGGAATACATACAGCACACCCGCGAACAATATTCGTGTTGATCGCCCCGGCTGCCCACACAATGGATGATGCCCACTCGCTGAGGAGTACGCCCATCCTTTAACCGGATTTTGCCAGTGGTCGGCCCGCCAGAGTTGACCAACCGCTCGAATTCGAGTCCCGTTAACACGTTGTCGAGCACGCCATAGCCATACTGCGGCGAAATCGCGGGATCAAAATCTTTGAAGCCAGTGGCTAAAATAATCGTGCCCACTTCTAATTCCCAGATTTCATCCCGTTGATTGAAGTCGATGGCGTTTTTGGTGCAAAACTTCTCGCAGGCCCGGCATTTTCCTCGTTGGAAATAGACACAATTATCGGTATCGATCACGGGCACGCGTGGGACGGCCTGGGCATAGTGGAAGTAGATTGCCGGACGGGTACCCAAGCCCAAGTCGAATTCGGAGGGGATTTTCTTCCAGGGACATTTTTCAACACAGGTGCCGCAGCCAGTGCATAGATCTGCATTCACGTAACGTGCCTTTTTGCGGACAACTGCCTTGAAGTTGCCCACAAAACCAGAAATCGATTCAACCTCGCTATAGGTCAGGAGTTCGATGTTGGGGTGGCGTCCCACGGACACCATCTTTGGGGTGAGTATTCAAGCAGCACAATCGAGTGTGGGGAAGGTTTTATAAAGCTGGGCCATGTGGCCGCCGATTCCCGGTTGGCGCTCGACGAGAAAGACCTGCTTGCCTGCATCCGCCAGGCGCAAAGCAGCTTCGATCCCTGCAATGCCAGCTCCCACTACCAGAGCAGATTGCGCGACGCCCTTTTGGCGGGATTCCAGGGGGGTGTGATATCCCACCCGACGGACAGCAGCCCTCACCAATTCCAGGGCTTTCTGAGTCGCCAGATCGCGATCATCGGTTACCCAAGAGATGTGCTCGCGCAAATTTGTCATCTGAAACAAAAAAGGATTCAATCCTGCTACGGCACAGGTCGCCCGGAAAGTTGCTTCGTGCATCAGCGGCGAGCAGGAGGCTACCACCACCCGGTTGAGCGCGAATTCGCGAATGTCTGACTGAATGAGCGCTTGCCCGGGATCAGAACACATGTAGGCATAATCGCGAGCTATCACCACCCATGCAAGCTTGGCGGCGCAGGCGGCTACTTGCTGTACGTCGATCATGCCTGCGATATTTGTGCCGCAATGGCAAACATAAACTCCAATGCGAGGCTCAACAGACTCAACTGATTTGGCATTGTTCATAAAAGCGCCTCTTATGGTGGTTCCGGATAAGTGGTTAAATACAAAAGCCCATCACAATTTTGTGAAATTCGAGAACCAATTTCACAGTTTGTAATGGACTTTCCATTACCGGTGATAGGCGTTCAACGCGCCACGCCAGATGCACAAATCCAATTTGCGCAGCCACCTGCCTATCCTCCAGAAACATCCGCCCGCGCGAGACATGTGTCACGCCTGCGCGTAATCTTGAATAAAGAAGTGGAGGCCCGAAGCCAAGCTTGTTACAACCTATTCAATGAAACCTTCAATGGAGCCTCACATCCAGATTATAGCATCATTTGTGAAATTTAGAACGAACTAGTGAGTTTACGCCGACAAAACGGTTATGAATGTCACTTCAGCGCTCGATCTGCCGAATGCGCCAGGAAACCAGCGCCATCAGCACCAGGATGTAAGCGCTCATGGCCGCGAGCGGCCGGATCAATTGCTGAGGCGGGATGGTTTTAGCCAGCGATAATCCCACCATGCGGAACATCGCCAGGGAAGGGAGCCACTCGAGAAGTTTGAGGAGGGCTTCCGGTAACTTGGGAGAGATGCTGCCCCACAGAAACACCGGCAACAAAAAGAAGGCAATAATGATCCCCATCCACATATTGACGGTGGTGGTGCTCTCAAAAATGTTACCAGCCATCAGCCCCGTGAAAACCGCGCAAAAAGCGCCCAAAATCACCGCCAGCAAGACTACGCCCCAGTGAACAATCCAGTATCCGCTGAAGACAAAGATCACGGTTGCGGCAACCAGGGAATAGAACAACCCCGCTAGCGATTTGCCCAACATCAGGTGAAGCGGCCGCGCCGGGGAAATCAGCAGCGCATCGAGGGTATGGGTTTCTTTTTCTTCGATCATCAAAATGGGCACCAGGGTCAAACCAGTGGTCATCACACCCAAAACCAGGCCGGTGGAAATCATGAGGGAGAATCCCATTTGATTCGGGTCAGGATAAAGCGCGTTCCCCGCGGTTTGGATGCGGAGGGTTTGCTCGAAGGCGGCTGTGAGATGTTCCTCGAAGTAGAGCACCAATTCGGCGGCGGGGGCGGGTTTGACCCAGTGTTGCAGATAGCCGGGCACTTCGATAGCCGCACCGCCCGTGATTCGATCGTCAAAATCGGGGGGGATCACCAGCCCCAGAACCGGCACCGCGGATTGAGAAACTTGCGATTCCAGCTCTGCCAACGAATCCACCAGGCGCAGGCGCAGTTCACGGCTGCGAACAATCTCACGGAGGGAAGTCGAGCTGCCCTGATCGAAGATCACCGCCAATGGCTCTTCTTGCCCGCGGGCCAACAAAGCCAACGCCTGACTGGAAAAGATCATCAAGGCCACGCCGATCATGATGCCGATGACGGTTTTGTTTTGGACGGCATCGACGATGTCTTTGAGAGCAATGGCCCAGATCATGTGCAGGGAGTGCTGCCAGTTTTGTTTTGCTTTCATCGAACGGACTCCATCATTCTCACCACAAAGGCACAAAGTCACGAAGTTGCGCAAAGAAATCTTTGTGATGCTTTGAGTCTTGGTGTCTTGGTGGTGAGGTTCACCCCATCCACAAATATCTGCTTAAGGTTCATCACCGATCCATTCTGCGGATCAGCCAGACATCCAGAACAAAGAGAAAAAAGGCGCAAAAACCTATCCAAAGTAATTGGGGGGCAAAGTATGCCCAGGGGGTGGCACCCACCATAGAGGTGCGAAACACCCGGAACATGGCCGCAGTAGGCACCCATTTGAAAATACTCACCAGCCAACCGGGGAAAAGATCATCCATCAGCACTAAAATCATCGGGAAGAAGAGCGGGATCAGAATAATCCAGCCCCACAAGGTTAATTGTTGGCGGGTTTCAAAATGGATGCCCAGCAACATCCCCAATGAAACCGAGAAGAGCGCCCCCAACAGCCCGGCCAGCAAAAACAACCAGGCGTGTTGGATCAGGCTCCAGTTTAAGATCAGGGCCAGCAGCAAAGTGATGAGCGCGTAGATCAGGCCCGTGAGGGCCTTGGCGGCGATGATGTGGGGCGCTCGGGCCGGGGAGATCAGCAGAGCGTCGATGGTTTTCTCCTGGCGCTCTTCGATCATCATATGGGGGATCACCAACATACCAATCATCAGCGTGACGAAAACAAAACCGAGCGCAGGCATGATGGTAATGCCGGTAGCATCGGGCTGCAAGGGGACGCGCGCCACCGCAATGCTGACGGGTTGGCCGAGCAGGTAGGCGATTTCATCTTCGATGGCGCGCTTGAGCGCCAGCACATCGGCATCATCGAAAACTTGCAGGGCATACCCCTGGAGTTCAGGCGGATTTCCGGCTGCGGTAGCCGCGTCAAACCCCGCGGGGATCACCAGCCCCAGTTCGGGGGTCTCGCCGTGAGAGAGGTAGGTGAGCATCTCGTCCGCGGAATCATACTGATAAAGTTTCACAGCCGGGCTGCCCCACAGAGCCTCCACCAGAGCTGATTCATCTTCGGCGTACACCAACAAATTCGGCGGGCCGTCTTCGGCGGTGAGCGCGGGCAGGTAACGGTACATGGGCACCACCAGCAGCGAGGTAATCACCAGGGTGAGCACGTTTTTATTCTTCAGGCCATCTACCAAATCT
>DOTA01000212.1 GCA_003513015.1 Chloroflexota bacterium | reverse complement strand
AAAGGGAATATCACATGATTGACCAAAGACTTTATGAACAATTCCGCGATATTGGCCGCGATATCTTCGATGCTGGGCTGACCAGTTCACATGGTGGCAACATGAGTGTGCGCGTCGGCGATCGGATTATCATCAAACGGCGTGGAGCTCAGTTCCGCCGCCTGATCTCCGAGGATTTTGTCGAAACCAAACTCTATGAAAAAGATAGCGGCCTGATGCGCGCCAGCACTGAACTCATCGTGCACCGTGAAATCTACCTGCGCACCTCGGCCCTGGCTGTGGTGCACTGTCACCCGCGCACCGCCATCGCCCTCAGCTTGTGCCGGGATGAAATCATTCCGATTGACAACGAAGGCTCCTACCTGCTGCGCAAAATTCCGGTGGTTTCCGTTGAGTATGCCTCCGGTTCGCGCGAAATGGCTGAAACCGTGGCCGAGGCTCTCAAAGGCTACAAAATCATCATGCAGCGCGGTCACGGCTGCTTCTCGATTGGCGAAACCTTGGAAGATGCCTATCAGTGGGTTTCTGCCCTCGAAGAAGTTAGTGACATCATTCTCAAACATAAGCAACTGGGCGAACCCTTGATCGAGTATCGCAAGCACAGCGAATCCTATTCGAAATGGTAAGGTTTGCACCTTCGAAACGTTCTTGTTCCATTCATCAAAAAATATCCGGTGGTGGCTGCAACCGAGAGAGGCAAATTCATGCAATTAACTCGCCATCAGACCCCAATGGGACCTCGTTGGGCCGCTGATAAACATTGGCTGGCAGAAACTTTCGATTTAGGGAGCCTGCTCGAAATCCCGCACTCGGAGATTGGCGCTTTTATCGATGGTCAGAAAACAGCAGAACCAGCTCCAGGGGATTTATTGGCGCCCATCGAGGCCAATCAAGAAGTCTGGGCTAGCGGAGTCACCTACTTGCGCAGCCGTGAAGCGCGCCAGTCTGAATCGAATACGGGTGATGTATATGATCGTGTTTACGCCGCCCAACGCCCGGAGTTGTTTTTCAAAGCCATCGGCTGGCGCGTGATGGGGCCTCACCAACCACTGCGGATTCGCTCCGATAGTCACTGGAACGTGCCTGAACCGGAGCTGACCCTGGTGATCAACCGGCATGGTGAGATTATCGGTTACACGGCGGGGAATGATATGTCCTCGCGCAGCATTGAAGGTGAGAATCCACTATACTTGCCGCAGGCCAAAATCTATGATGCTTCCTGTTCGCTCGGCCCAGCTATTCATTTGCTGGATATTAGTGAAATGAGCGATCTACCCATCGAAATCGCAATTGATCGTGCCGGTCAGCCTATTTTTCAGGGAAAGACCAGCACGGCTAACATGAATCGCAAACCGGAAGAACTGGTGGCTTATTTATTCCGTGAATTGAGTTTCCCACAAGGTGCATTTCTGCTAACCGGCACCGGCATTGTGCCGCCCGATCAGTTTACGCTGGCTCCCGGCGACTCAGTGACCATCATGGTTGGTGACTTAACTTTGGTTAACGAAATAGGTTGATGATGAACTCTGAAGAGGATTTGTATGCTGTAGAAACCCATGCACCGGGTCCCGCGGGGCGATTGCCCCTACAATCTGAATGGCTGCGCGATTCAGCCAGCGGAGATGTATTTGGCTGGACGATGGATGCGGCTATGGGCTGGAATCCCGAGCAATTGGGTAAGGATGAGTATCTGATCCTCAGTACCCAGGGTGGCATCCGCGCGCCCGATGGAAAACCCATCGCCCTGGGATACCATACCGGGCATTGGGAAGTCGGTTTGCTGGCCCAGGCCGCCTCCCAGGAATTCAAGCGCTTGGGGGCCATTCCCTTTGCCGGCTTCGTCAGTGATCCTTGTGATGGTCGCACGCAGGGAACGCCGGGAATGATGGATAGTCTGGCTTATCGCAATGATGCGGCCACCGTGCTACGGCGTTTGATTCGTTCGTTGCCCACCCGGCGGGGCGTGATGGGCATTGCCACCTGCGACAAGGGCTTGCCCGCCATGATGATGGCCCTTGCTGCTCAAAAATCGCTACCGGGAATCCTGGTTCCTGGGGGTGTGACCTTGTTACCCCAAGCAGGCGAAGATGCCGGAAAAATCCAATCGTTGGGGGCGCGTTATTCACATGGCTTACTTACCCTCGAGGAAGCAGCCGAACTTGGCTGTCGTGCCTGTGCTTCACCCGGTGGGGGCTGCCAGTTCTTGGGTACGGCGGCTACTAGCCAGGTGGTCGCCGAGGCCTTGGGGTTGACGGTTACACATGCTGCCCTGGCACCCTCGGGCCAGGCAATCTGGCTAGAGATGGCCGAACGTTCCACGCGGGCCTTGGTTGAGATGTCTGCACAAAAGGTCACACTAGGTGATATTCTTACACCTGAATCGCTGCATAATGCCATGGTCACGCACGCAGCTTTTGGGGGCAGTACCAACCTGTTATTGCATATCCCCGCGATTGCACACGCTGCGGGTTTGGCGCGTGCCACTGTGGAAGATTGGACGCGTCTCAATCGCCAAACGCCGCGTCTGGTGGATGTTTTGCCTAACGGCCCTGTCGGTTATGGTACGGTGCAAGTTTTCTTGGCTGGAGGCGTGCCCGAAGTTATGCTGCACCTGCGTGATTTGAACCTTTTGCACCTGGATGCTCGCACGGTCAACGGGAACACGCTGGGTGAAGTGTTGGAAATATGGGAGCAGAGTGAACGCCGCCGCAAGTTGCGCCAGCGCCTCGAAGAACTTGATGGCATTGATCCTGACGATGTGATTATGCACCCTGAGAAGGCGCATCAGCGCGGGCTGACCAGCACGATCACCTTTTTGAGCGGCAATCTGGCCCCGCAGGGGGCCGTTATCAAAAGCACGGCCATCGATCCCAGTGTGGTGGATGCGGATGAAGTTTACCGCAAGATCGGCCCAGCGCGCGTTTTCACCAGCGAACGTGCGGCCATTGCCGCGGTCAAAGGTCTTGCCGGTCAACAACCCGTAAAAGCAGGTGATATCATCATTTTGATGGGTTCTGGGCCTCTCGGCACCGGAATGGAAGAAACCTATCAGTTGACCGCAGCCTTACGCCACCTGCCCGATGGAAAATACATTGCCTTGCTGACCGACGCCCGTTTTAGTGGCGTCAGCACAGGTGCCTGTGTCGGACACATTGGTCCCGAGGCGCTGGCGGGCGNNTGATACGCGCCTGTGGGCCGCGCTGCAAAATGTTAGCGGTGGCACCTGGGGCGGTTGCGTGTATGACGTGGATGAAATCCTTAAGCGCTTGGATAAGGGGTAAGAGTATCCATCCTTTTTTCATACCGCAAAATGGACCAAAGAACTAGATTTCAATAGATCGCAGTTTTGGTTAGATCAGCACCCTGAACAACGTTGAAGGGTGCGGCCCGGGCGTACTCATCTGCACTTGCGTGCGGTGCAAGTG
>DOTA01000453.1 GCA_003513015.1 Chloroflexota bacterium | reverse complement strand
ACCAGGTTTCTGGATCGTGGGTATCTTTTTGGAAAGGGGTCATATCCGAGTAATAGATTACCAATTCATCGGGTGCCGCGCCAGATGTTTCTTCGGGCACCCGTGGCAATTGCGCCAACCATTCATTTTCCAATAGAAAGGCGTAATCCTGCTCAAAGGTATACAGCACCCCAGTCTCAGTTTCGATGCAGATTTGATAGCGGAAATAACCGGTCGGGGTGGGGAGGCGGGTGTCATTGAACTGGATCGTCTCGCCAAAGATGTATGCGAAAATGACCGTGTTTCCCGCGGGATTGGCCGCCACCCACAAGGATTCAGACCAAACCGGGATGCGCTGACCCTGATTTGAAGTGGCATCCGGGTCTCCGGTTTGGGTCTCCACCCACAGGGAAACGCTGGCCCCCGGAGAAGGGAGTTGAACACCATTGATCTGGATTTCCAGCGTGCGTTGGGCCACTTCCGTCAAAGATTCATTGCGATACAAGGTCAGTTGTGGGATAAGATTGCTTTCCGGGGTCCGGCCAAACTGCGCCAGCCCATTTTGGGTCTGAAACTCGATCTCGTTGCCCGTTTGCGCCCGCAGGCTGACCGGTGTGTCGGCGGCTTGCGCCACTTGGGGAGCCAGCAGGTTTTGGCCTTCGGCATCGCCGGATGAACAAGCCAGCAAGGCCAGCGCCAGTAGGGGGATCAACCAGTTTTGCGTGAAATTTTTGTTCGCCATTGTTCACCTCACACCGTGAATGTCGATATTCACAGTATGGGTGAGGGGCATCAGGGGCCGGTCAAATCAGCGTCAAGCCGCTGACCGCTTCCGTCAATAAAGCGTCAATCTTGAGAAAGATTTCACAAAACCTGCGCTATAATAGAACCATCGCACGTGATGGCATCCCCAAGCGTTACTGTAGAACTTTCTGCCAGGGTGGGACAACACAGCCGCTACGCTTCCCGATTAAGATCAGATTTCCTTTTTTCTGTTCTGTTTCACAGAGGGATTCCGTATGGACGCACAACTCACGCTTACCACCCTGGGGGCACTGACCATTCAACAAAACGGTGAACCGCTCACCGCTTTCTCTTCCCACAAAGCTGAAGCCCTGCTAATTTACCTGGTCGTAGAAAAAGGCACTGCCCAGCGCCGCGAAAGCCTGTTCACCCTGCTCTGGCCAGGCATGCCGGAGGCCTCTGCGCGCCACAATTTGCGGCAGGTACTCTATGCCCTGCGGCAGGCAATTTCGCCCCTATTGCTGGCCGACCGCAATACCGTGCAAATCGATCCCCAGGCCGCGGTCCACCTGGATGTGCAGGAGTTCGAGCGCCACCTGGCCGCCCTCCAGGCCCACGAACATCTCAACCTGTATGGCTGCGAAGCCTGCACCCGGGAGTTGCAACAGGCCGTGGAACTGTATTCCGGCGATTTCCTGAGCAATTTCTACCTGGAAGACAGCACCGTTTTCGAAGATTGGGCGGCCGCCCGGCGCGCCGCTTACCGCGCTCAGGCTCTTGAAGCGCTGGAAACCCTGAGCGAAATCCGCATCCAGCAGGGGGAATATGACTCGGCGCGCAGTTATGCCGAGCAGCAGCTCCAGATTGACCCCCTACGGGAAATCGCCTACCGTCAGTTGATGGAACTGCTCTCCAAATCCGGCCAGCGCGCCGAAGCCCTGCGCGTTTACCAGCAGTGTGCCCAGAAACTGGAAATCGAACTGGGCACCCATCCCTCGCGCGAAACCACGGCGCTGTTTGAAATCATCCGCGGCGAAGATACCCGCCAGGCCACCCCCCTGCCCGAAGGCGCGCTGCGCGGTTATGAAATCCGTGAGCATCTGGGCACCGGCCACGCTGCTGCGGTTTACCGCGCCTTCCAACCCGTCATCGGCCGGGATGTGGCCATCAAGGTCATCCTGCCCCAGTTCGCTAACCACCCTGATTTCATCCGGCGTTTCGAAGTCGAGGCCCAACTGGTCGCCCGCCTGGAACACCCCTACATCGTGCCGCTCTATGACTACTGGCGCGATCCCAGCGGCGCTTACCTGGTGATGCGCTGGCTCAAAGGCGGCAACCTGCAAAGTGCTTTGGAACTAGGGCCCTGGAAACCAGCGTCCGCCGTGAAATTGGTCGAACAGGTCGGAACTGCTCTGGCCCTGGCTCACCAGCAGGGGGTGGTGCACTGCGATATCAAGCCCGCCAACATCCTGCTCGATGACGAGGGCAACGCCTACCTGACCGATTTCGGCATCGCCATCCTCACCGGACCGCTGGCCCAACTCAGCCAACACCTGCACACCAGCAGCATCAGTTCCCCCGGCTCACTGGGCTACTCCCCGCCCGAAGCCGCCCGCGGCCAGCCGCCCACCCCTCTGGCTGATATCTACAGCCTGGGCGTGGTGCTCTTCGAGTTGCTCTGCGGGGCATACCCTTTCCCGGGAGTCGAAGGGGAGGCCTTAGTGCAAAAGCATCTCACTGAACCGTTACCTTCAGTGCTGGCTTTGCGCCCGGAACTGCCTGAAGCCGTAGATGCCGTCATTCAGCGGGCAACCGCTAAAGACCCCACGGCGCGCTACCCGAATGTAGAGGTCCTGGCTCAGGAGTTTCGGAGGGCGCTGATCCCAGAAAGTGCTACCTTCCCCGAAGTCGCCGAAATCAAGATCGTCGCGCGCAACCCTTACAAAGGCCTGCATCCCTTCGCTGAAGCCGATGCTCTCGATTTCTTTGGGCGTGAGGAACTGGTGGCGCGCTTGCTCGATCGCTTCTCCCCTGCGTCTCAGATTGCTGAACCGGCCCGTTTCCTGGCTGTTGTCGGACCCAGCGGCAGTGGCAAATCCAGCGTGATCAAAGCCGGGCTGATCCCCACCATCCGGCGAGGTGCCATCACCGGCTCGGAAAACTGGTTCGTCGCCGAGATGACCCCCGGCGCTCACCCTCTGGAAGAACTGGAAAACGCCCTCTTGCGCATCGCCATCGAAACCCCCGATGATCTATTGACCCAACTTAGCACGGATCCGCGTGGGCTGCTGCGCCTGTTGCGCCGGGCTTTACCCGGTGTCAAGAGCGAAGTTTTGCTGGTCATCGACCAGTTCGAGGAGTTGTATACCCTGGTAGAGGCCGAAAGCGAACGCAGCTACTTCCTGGAATTGCTTTCCGCCGCTGTGTACGAACCTCATAGCCCGCTGCGCCTGTTAATCACCCTGCGGGCCGATTTCTACGACCGGCCCTTAGAGTACAGCGAATTTGGTGAATTGGTCCGCGGTGCCACCGAAGTCGTGCTGCCTTTGACCCCCAAAGAACTGGAGCGCGCCGTTTGCGGTCCGGCAGAGGGGGTAGGGGCCAAGTTAGAAGGAGCACTGCTCACACGAATCGTGCAAGATATTGGTGATCAACCCGGCGCGCTCCCCCTGTTGCAGTATGCCCTGACCGAGACTTTCGAAAAACGTGAGAAGGATCAACTCACTCTCTCCGCCTACGAGGCCAGCGGCGGTGTGTTAGGCGCGCTCGGCCGCCGGGCCGAGGAAATCTACAGCCGCCTGACCGCAGCGCAGCAAAGCGCCGCTCACCAGATGTTCCTGCGCCTGGTCACGCTCGGGGAAGGCATCGAAGACACCCGGCGGCGGGTCTTACGCGCCGAGATCGAGGCTGTGATCGGTCAGGAACCTTCGCTCCTCCTACCGGTCATCGAACAATACGGCCGCCACCGCCTGCTGACCTTTGACCACGATCCTGCCACGCGCGCCCCCACCGTGGAAGTGGCCCACGAGGCCCTGCTGCGCGAGTGGCCGCGCCTGCGTGCCTGGCTGGACGAGAGCCGCAGCGATATCCGCATGCAGCGCCTGTTGGGTGCAGCCACCCAAGAGTGGCTGGCTGCCGAAAAAACCCCCGGTTACCTGCTGCGCGGGGCGCGCCTGGATCAGTTCTCGCTATGGCTGGATGATACCAACCTGGCCCTGACCACCAATGAACGGGCCTATCTCTCGGCAAGCTTGGAAGCGCGAGAAGCACGCCAAACTGCCGAAGCCCAACGCCAGACCCATGAAGCCCAACTCGAACAGCGCTCGCGGCGATTTCTGCGGGCTTTGGTGGGGGTCTTCGCCGTGGCCGCACTGATCGCTATCATCTTATCGGGCGTAGCCTTCAACCAGAGCAGTATTGCCCAGGAGAATGCCGCCACCGCCACCTTCGCCCAGGGGGAAGCGCTGGTGCTGGCCGATTCCCGCGCCACGCAGCAGGCGATTGCCGAAGAGCAAGCCGCGGCCCGGGCTACCCAACAGGCCATCGCTGAACAAAATGAGTCAGCTCGGGCAACGCAGCAGGCCCTCGCCGAAGATCAAGCCCAGCAGCGTGCTGCAGCAGAAGCCGTCGCCCAAGACAACCTGCACCTGGAACGCGCCAACGAATTGGGTATGGTTTCGTTGAATCTGATGGAAAAGCAGCCCGACCTGGCTTTTCTGCTCAGTGTAGAAGCCTACCGCCAAGCCGATACTTTGCAGAACTGGACCGCCTTGTACACTGTTGGCACCAACAATCCACGCTTGTTGCGGGTGATCCACGGCCATCAGAGCCGCATCGAAATCCTGGTATTTAGTCCGGATGGCAAGACCATCGCCTCCGGCGCAGAGAATGGTACCGTTCGGCTGTGGGATATGGATGAGGATTCACCCACCTTCGGAAACTCCGAGGAACTACCCCTGAAACAAAAAGTGCCCCCTATCGAGGGTTTGGCCTTCAGCCCAGATGGGCAATTACTGGCTGCCAGCACGGCCGATGGGCGTGTTTTGGCGGGTAGTCCGCCGGATATCAACCATGTATTGATCTGGGATGTGAATCCAGCTTCCCCGACGAATCAGCAGTTATTGGTCGACCAGATCACAGAAGGGTATATCTGGGGCATGAGCAGGGTATCGTTTAGCCCCACCGATCCCATTCTGGCGGTGACCAAAGACGAACGGGTTGAGTTTTTGGATGCCGATCCAGACTCCTCAACCTTTGGCCAGTCACTTGGCTCAATTATGAATACCAACATGTGGGTATATTTAAACGAGGTCTTCAGTCCGGATGGCACAACCCTGGCGATTGGGGGGATTGGTGAAGCCGTCACTCTATGGCGGGTCAACCAGCACGATCTAAGCACTTCCCAATTGGTGTTGAGGACGCCTTTTTCCTGCTGTGCGAATGGCATGGCTTACAGTCTGGATGGCAAACAGCTCTTTTTTGGCGGGGATGAAAACTTTAACTTCATGGTATGGGATGTGGATGAGAATTCCTTAACCTATGGTGAAGTGTTGGCAACTCTAGAAGGCCATGAATGGTATGCCCCCAACATCTCCCTCAGCCCGGATGGAAAGATTCTGGCCTCTGCCGGGAGCCGGGACGCCACCGTGCGCCTGTGGGATGTCGATCCAGAATCCACTGACTTTGGTCAACAGATCGGGCCTGCCTTGCAGCATGGAGGCCTGGTTGACAGCGTGGCTTTTAGCCCGGACGGGAAAAC
>DOTA01000539.1 GCA_003513015.1 Chloroflexota bacterium | reverse complement strand
CATGATTACCTGATCAAACCTTCATCTCCGCAAGAAATTCTTAGCAGTGTGGCGAGTGCTTTGGCGCATCATGCCGAGACACAGCATAAGCGTTTGCTCATCAACCAATTAGAGAACTCTTTGCAGCAATTGAAAGATGTTGAGGGTGTTTCAAAAGTGAATGTGGTTGGACAGCGCGTGGTGGCTCTGCCCGATGGTGTGATGGTTGATCTGGCGCGACGCGAGATTTGGCGAGGTAATGATCGGGTTACACTCACACCCACCGAAGGGAAACTTTTGAAAGTTTTATTCGAGAATAAGGGGCACGTTATGACCCACAAAGATTTGGTTTTTCTGGTTCAGGGCTATGAGATCACGGATTGGGAAGCGCCCGAAGTTCTACGTCCGCTGGTCAGCCGTTTGCGCCGCAAGCTTTCGGTTTTTCCCAATGGAGATTCTTGGGTTGTGAATGTACGCGGCACCGGATACCTTTTTGATATCGAAACAAATGCTTGATGGGAAAATGAGTGAAACAAAAATGCCCCAAACGGGGCATTTTTTCTTTAACGGGATCACTGACAAATTCCTGATGTGGGGTTTCTTTTCATTCGTGGGGCTGCCAGGGGAAATCGGTGGGTAAACTGGGGTGGCTGAGCCAACTGAGTAGTCCACCGGGTCTGCGTTTGGCCTGGGTGGGCTTCTCTAATCCAATCAGTGAGAGACTTGCCAGCAGTAAGATCGCTCCCACCCATTGCACGATAGTCAGACGCTCGCCTAACCAGAGTTGGGCAAAAGCCATCGTGACGAGCAATTCGCTCAAACCCAAGATGGCGGTTTGCATGCCGCCGATGCTTTTTACCCCCATGAATAATGTCAGGCGCGATAAAAAGGTGACGGCAGTCAGCCCAAGTAAAGGCCACCATCCCGCAGATGATGCGAAGATCCCACTGGTATCGCCAAAGAAAAGCACCGGCAAGGTGATGGCGCTCATTGCTAGCAAAGTATAGAGTGTTACCGTAGGCGCGGGCATATCAAAGAGCACGCGTTGATTGATGGGCAAATGTAAAGCATATAAGGCTGAACCTATCAACATTTGAATCACGCCGATGATGTCGATGGACTCGCCACCTGCATGCACCAGCAAAATGATGGCCGGTACGGCTAAACCAATGCGGAAAATGGTCAAGCGGCTGGGAGATTGGTGATCCAGAAATAACCAGATGGCAACGAAGAGCGGGTATAGCGAGTAGAGCAACTGCCCAACCCCGGCTCCCAGTCGCCCCAAGGCGCTGTAATAAAACAATGAACCCAAGCCATTGATCCAGCCAGCCAGTAAACAACCCAATAATCCGGCGGGGTAAATGTATAAATATTGCCGTTTAAAGATGACAATAATCAGCAACAGCAACAGTGCGGCCAAGATCGTGCGGATCGCGACCACAGCCAAAGGGGGCATGCCAAGCATCATCGCCCGGACTCCAAAGACCGGGGCCATGCCTAAAAAGAAGGCAGACGTAAGCGCAGCAGCAATCCCTTTGGTGCGAGGTTTCATCGAATCCTGAATAAGTTTTTAGGGGCAGCGACTGCTGCCCCTAAAAACTTATTTCGTGAGCGACCGAACTTCATCTGAGAGTTCATCGCTTAGGAACTCGCCTTTTTGCATCAGCGTATCAATGCGCCCTTTAAGGCGCGCTTCCTCATCGCTGGTGAGTTCTTTGGCGGTTACAACCACAACCGAAATCGAGGCCGTTGCTTCGTTGGCTTTCAGGGCGTCAATCACGGCAAAGCCATCCATTTCGGGCATCATCAGATCGAGAACCATCAGGTCGGGCAGTTCTTTTTGGGCTAATGCCACGGCTTCTTTTCCATTTTCCGCTTCAAAGAGGGTGTATTCACCCTGAGATTGCAGAATCCTGCGGACTAAGCGGCGGGCATCGGGATGGTCATCCACAATGGCGATGCGCGGATAACGCTCGGGGCTGATGCGGCTGAGCGCCGAGAGCAACCCCTCTTCGGGTTTATCTTCGGCAACTTGGGTGGGCAGCTCCAAATTACGCGCCCAACCTTCTCCCAGGATCATCTTTTCTACCGGCAGGGTGTGCCCGGTGAGGTTCACAACAATGGTGTCGGAGGGTTTTATTTGCCCGCTGCGCACCATTTTGACTAAACCGGCAAAAGCAACTGCCGAGGCGGGTTCCATCGAAAGCCCTTCCATTTTTGCCAAAACATGGATTGCCCGGAAGGCTTCTTCATCCGTAACGCTTTCAAAGGTACCCCCGCCGTTGCGCAGCATGCGCTTGCGTAGTTCGGTGTAGGTGCGCCCAGGATCGCCGGTTGCCAAGGTGGCAATGTTGGTGCGGGGAGAGAGCACCGGTTCGGCCTCATCCAGGTTGGCCTTCCAGGCATGTACCATCGGGGCGCAGCCCTCGGTTTGTATACAGGCCACCGCGGGGATGCGGTCGATAATGCCCATCTCTTTCAACTCTTCAAAACCTTTGAGCACGCCCACCGGCCCCATGCCACCGCTCACAGCCTGAATATACCAATCGGGAGTGCGCCAGGGTGGCGGGTTCTCGGGATCGGTGCTTTCATCTGGGGTGGGTTTGCCCACAGCACTGGTCAATTGTTCGGCGATTTCGTAGGCGATCGTCTTCATTGCTTCCAGGGCGGGGATGGAACGCACCCCCCGATCAAGATACGTGCCATGTTCCCGTTGGCTGGCAAATTCCACGGCGACTTTTTTGGCCTGATCGTATGAAGCCGTGACTTTGATGACTTGGGTGCCATAGATGGCGACTTCGCGCATTTTTTCTGCTGGCACCAGAGAGGTGAGGAAAGCCCAAAGTTTGATCCCGGCCCGGGATGTGTAAGCAGAGTAGGAAATCGCCACGTTCCCGGTAGAGGCCAGCACTGTTTCGGTGATCCCCGCTTCCTTGAGCGCGGTAACGGTGATGGAGGCCTGCCGATCTTTGAAGGAGTTGGTTGGATTTTGGCGCTCGTCTTTGATATAGAGATTAGGGCAGCCCAGCATCAACCCCAGGCTGGTTGCACGGAGTAAAGGTGTGCCGCCTTCACCCATGCTGATGGCAGGATGGTGATCTTGCACCGGTAGCAACTCGTAAAAACGCCAAATATCGAAGGGGCGATTGCGAATGTCCTCTAAAATGGTTTTGCTGATGGCCTGGTAATCGTAGCGCGCCTCTCTCCAGCCACTGCCGCATTTTGAGCAGGCAATAACTTTGGGGGTATATGGATCGCGTTGGCCGCAATCTAAACATTCTGCGGTGACATGTATGTACAAAGGGTCTTCTCCCGATTTTAATTTAACGGTCAATATTGGGGTGGCCTCAATTTGCTGAGGGCACCGACCAACTCATCTTCCAGAATGGGTTTGACTAAATAATCTGCTGCGCCTAGTTTTTTCCCTTTATCATATTCCGCCAGAATACTGCAAATCACCACCGGAATTTGGGCCACTTCTGGGTCAGATTTCAGGCTTTCGAGCAGTTTCCAGCCGTCAAAATCGGGCATCATAATATCCAGGGTAATCACAAAGGGTTTCACTTTGCGTGCTTCTTCCAAAGCCAAGTGCGGATCGGTGAGCGCGATCACATCGTATCCGGCATTGCTGAGGTAGCGTTGGTATAAACTGATTACTTGAGTATCATCATCAATTGCTAAAACGGTCATCAGGTTGGGATTGTCGAGTCCCTCGCTCCCTTCGGGCAAGGGGATGGTGAACCAGAAGGTGCTGCCCTGCCCCTCGGCACTGGTTACGCCAATTTCTCCGCCGTGAAGTTCTACCAGCAAACGGGTAATCGAAAGACCCAGGCCGGTGCCGCCAACTTTGCGGGTGGGTGAGCCATCCACCTGGCTGAAGGGCATAAAGAGTTTGTTTTGATCTGCTTCGGCAATGCCTGCGCCGGTGTCGGTTACGGCCAGGTAGAGTTCTTTCTTGCCATAGACGCTGGTTTGCTTGCGCACGGTGACCGTGATGCTGCCTTCATCGGTGAATTTGGAGGCGTTCGAAATCAGGTTCAGCAGGATTTGCCGGATGCGAGTGGGATCAGCGGTGATGATGGGCAAGCCTTCCTCGACTACAGTCACCAGCTTGACGGGTTTATCTTTCACCAGCCCGCGGGCCGTGGACAAGACGCTATCCACAATGCCGGAAATATCGACATCGTCAAAGGCCAATTCCATCTTGCCGGCTTCGATCT
>DOTA01000532.1 GCA_003513015.1 Chloroflexota bacterium | reverse complement strand
CATGGTGAATTACTCCTTCTTTATCGTTCGGTTAGTCAATCACGCCGAGGATGTCGTCCTCGCGCATGATGAGGTAGTCTTTGCCGTCAATCTTGATCTCCGTGCCGCCGTACTTGCTGATCAGCACGCGGTCGCCTACCTTGACTTCGAAGGGGACTTTCTTGCCATTGTCGTCGGTCTTGCCCGTACCCAGGGCCACGACTTTGCCTTCCTGGGGTTTTTCTTTCGCGGTGTCGGGTAACATAATGCCGCCAGCCGTGATATCATCTTGTTCGATCGGTTTCACGATAACACGATCTCCGAGAGGTTTGAGTGCCATATGAATGCCTCCTAAAACTTGGTTTATTTTGGGGATTTCTTAGCACTCATTAATAGTGAGTGCTAAATGCAGGCCAAATGATAACTAGATTTAGGTATAGCGTCAAGGGGCACGGGGCTGAAAGTTAACGGATTCTTACAAAATTCTGATATTATCGCGGGAGGCACAAACCTGGCTTGGGGGTGGCTGCCAACCCCCGAAAACGGAATCACCCCCAGGTACCAAACCGTTAATTCTTCCCCCTCAAATGGATCATCTACGGTTCCGAAATAATCCGGCAAATCGATTGGTTTTCTTCCACAATCCCCATTAACAACGAATTTCCGGGGAAGGCAGCGCTGACTTGATCCATCACGGCCAGGGCCTCTGTGCAATTATTGGCGTTGGGGCGGCTGAGGGCGGCCAGCGCAGAGCCGTACATGGCGTAATACCAGCCGGCTTCTTCGTTGGTGAGGGGCAATTTTTCAACCGGGCCGGGCACATCGATGCCCAGTTCAAGGTCATCGACGATGAACTGAGCGCGCTCTTGGGTGCAGCCATTAACCACACATTCGAGCACCAGCACGGCGCTTTCGTAGTTACGGGCGCGGCGATAAATATCGCCCAACTGTCCATAGGTGACCGGGTTGGTGGAGTTGAAGCTCAACGCCTTTTGGGCGTTGCGGCTGGCAGCAAAAAAGTCGCCGGTTTGGGCGTAAGTTTTGGCGATAGCGATATAAGGCAGGGGATCGAGCACGCCGTTGGCTTCGTTGATTTGGGCAGCTTTGCTGAAATATTCCAAAGCCTGCTCGTAGATGAGTTTGGCCGAATCCTCGTTTTCGGAGCGAGCCGCCAGGGTGCGGTAATTGAGACCAATGTTGATGTACAGTAAAGTTAGGTTGGGATTGATGGCCGCGGCTTTTTCGTATTCCTCGATAGCCACGCGGTATTGGCCGAAAGTTTCGAGCACGGTCGCGTAAACGCGGTGCGTATCCATCACGCCAGGTGCCAGTTCGACGGCGGTGCGAGCGTACTGTTCAGCTTGCGACCATTTTTGCTGGTCAAGCAACACTTCGGCGTAATAGGCCAAAGCAAGGTAGTTTTGGGGGTCTTCGTTGAAGGCTTTGCCAGCGGCCTGTTCAGCCTGCACCAGCCAGCGGCCGGCTTGTTCAGGGTCGAGCGCCACGGAGGCGCTCCAATCTAAAGCCAAGGCCTGAACCGCGTTAGCGGTGCTATCATCGGGGGCTAGTTCGATGGCGCGTTCGGCAGCAGCTCGGGCCTGGTTCATACGCTCGATTTTTTCGCCCTGCGTGGGCAACAAACTGGATGAATAGCTCAACAAGCGTGAGAGTTCAGCCCAGGCCTGGGCGTTATTGGGTTCCAATTCCAGGGCGCGCTGGTAAGATTCGATGGCGTCAATTTTGTCGACATCCGAAACTACACCGGAATTGAAGTAAGCGTCTGCTTCCAATAAATAAGAATCGGCCGTGCGGGTAGGGGTTGGGGTTGGTAAAAAAGCGGGTTGAAAGCGGTGTTCCGGGCCAATGCCCACCTGGGTAACGAACCAGCCTAGAGCAACAATCAACACCACCCACAGCAAGATGCGATAGATGTTACTTTTAGGCCCACTTTTCGCAAAGGTGGGCTTTTTTCCGGTCAGGTTGCGGTTCATATCAGGGGGTGGGAGTGGCTTCCGTGGCCGCCGGAGCCGTTTGGGCTTCCAGATTTTGCTGGCAAATTTCTAACCCGGCTTCGGCATTGTAAACAGCGATCTCATTATCCGGCACCACCGAGAGCATGGCTTGAAAGATGGGTACGGCCTCGCCGCAATGGTCGGCGCGTGCCAGAGTCAATCCATAGGTAGAGTAGTATTCGATGATGCGCAGATCATAATCCAACGGCAAACCCTCAATGATCTGGTTATTCTCATCAAAGCCGCCCCGGATTGCTAAAGCCAATTGTTCAATGGCCTGATCGGGCTTGCCATCTTTGGCGAGCATCACGCCCCAATTGGCGCGCAAACGGGCATTGGTGGGTTCGTTGTTTACAGCCTGTTGGGCATATTGGGAGGCTTTGGCATACTCGCCTTCGGTGAAATAAATGCGCGAGGCCACTAAATCTGGCTCGGAGTTGGAGGGGTTGAGGGAATCGGCCTGGTTGAGAGCTTGCACGGCCAGATCGTACTCGCCCATGGCATAGAGGCTGTAACCTTTGAGCAAATACAAACTTGGAATGCGGTCGTTGATGGCGATGGCTGCATCAAGTTGGTCGATAGCTTCTGCATAATTTTGGGTGTTGTAGAGAATATAACCGCGCGCCCGGCGGACTTCCAAAGAGTTAGGATCTAACTCCAGGGCAATACGCGATTCTTCGGCACCGCGCTCAACATTGCCACTATCGAACAAAATTTCCGCATAGATGGCATGGGCAATGCCATAATTTTCATCAATTTCCAGGGCTTTTTTGATGGTAGCCTCCGCCAAAAGCGGATCACCCAGAAAATTCAACGCCCAGGCGCGCATCGAATGTGCCAGGGGATTTTCGGGGTTAAGCAACAAGGCCAGTTCGGCATTCTCTAAAGCGTCATCGTAGTATCCTGCCAAAATCTGAATACGCGCCAACTCAACAAAATTGGAGGGGTTTTCAGGGTCCGACAATATCGCATTTTTATAAGAATCAATTGCCTGGCTGATTTTGCCATCCTGAAACAGGGCTTGAGCCTCATTCACAAATGATTCCGGGCTGCGCGTGGGCGTGGGTGTCGGTACAAATAAAGGCGGTGTATTGGGCAACACCACCTGATTAATATAAAGCATACTGCCAATCAACGCCGCCAATGTAAAAATCCGCCAGGGATTAGAGCGCTTGCGGCGCTTGCGAGTCATGTTCCAATTGCTACCACGTAAATACATAATTTCATCTTACCATGATTGATTTTTGCGTCAAGACAGGCTCACTGGCCTTTCATCAGCCGCTCATTGACGAGCCATGTGCGTAAAAGGTTCCATTTACTTGCCAAGCATATCACTCGCGGCTAGAATGAAGCTATGCTTTTCGACATTTTCACCGTTCTCCCCGAAGTTTTATTCCCCTATTTACAAGCCAGTATTCTCCAGCGCGCCCATGAAGCCGGATTGGTTGAATATCAGATTCACAACATCCGCGATTGGGCTACCGATAAGCATCACACTACCGATGATGAACCTTACGGCGGTGGCGGCGGCATGGTGATGAAGGTTGAACCGATCTTTGCCGCGGTGGAAGATGTGCTCGGCAAACCGCCTGCCTGCCCCGTAATTTTGATGACCCCTCAGGGGCGCGTTTTCAATCAACAGATCGCCCGCGAGTTGGCAGAACAGCCCCGCATCGCCTTTTTAGCCGGGCGCTACGAGGGCCTGGATGAGCGCGTGCGCCGGCATCTCGTCACCGATGAAATCTCGATTGGCGATTACGTGCTGACCGGGGGCGAACTGCCCGCCCTGGTGCTAATCGACGCCATCACCCGGCTGCTCCCCGGCGCTTTGGGGGATGCCGAGGCCCCCATGAAGGATTCTCACGCCGAAAGCCTGCTGGAGTATCCCCACTATACCCGCCCTGCCAATTTCCGCGGCTGGGAAGTCCCCGAAATCCTGCGCTCCGGCAATCACGCCCTGGTCGAGCGCTGGCGGCGCGAGCAATCCCTGCTGCGCACGCGTGAGCGCCGCCCCGACCTGTTCGAAAAAGCAGAATTAACCAAAAAAGATCGCGAATTTTTAGCAAAAATAGAAGCAAACCAACAGGAAGCAGAGAGCGAATAGCGCTTCCCAATACCCACTCCAAACTTTCCATTTTACGGAGGCCCCATGAAATTCAACTACGGCAAAATCTTTCTGCTCGGCATCGGTTTCTTCGGCGTTAGCGTTATCTGGGGAATCTACAACGCCTTCGTGCCCATCTTCCTCTCCGAAAAATTCGGGCTGGCCGCGGGCTGGATCGGCTTTTTCATGACCCTCGACAACATCGCCGCGCTGCTGATTCAACCCCCGGTGGGCGCCTGGTCCGATAAGCTGCGTACCCCCATTGGGCGGCGCATGCCCTTCATATTGATCGGGGCCCCGCTAGGCGCGCTGGCTTTTGGCGTGATCCCGTTAGTTTCGGTTTTGCCCCTCTTTGTGGCTTGCACCAGCACCCTGCTGCTCAGCATGGCCCTGTGGCGCACCCCGGTCGTAGCCCTGATGCCCGACATCACCCCCTCGCAATACCGCTCCCAGGCCAATGGGATTGTCAACTTTATGGGCGGGGTGGGGGCGATTGTCTCATTTTTGGGAGGATCAGCCCTTTATAAACTGAATCCAGCCTTCCCGTTTTGGTTGGGTTCCGCTTTAGTGATTTTATCGGCCCTTTTGGTTTTTATCTTCATCCGCGAACCCAAAGATTACGCTGAATCTCCCGAAGAAACCCCCGGCATGCTCGCCAGCCTCAAAGAAGTCATGCAAGATGCCGATAAAAGTGCCATCCGCCTATTGCTAGCGATCTTCTTTTGGTTTTTGGGCTACACCGCTATTGAAGCCTTTTTTACACTGTATTCCGTCAAGCACCTGGGCTTAAGCGAAGCCGATGGCGCCGGGCTGTTGGGTCATCTCTCGCTGTTCTTCGTGCTGTTTGCGTTGGTGGCCGGGTTCATCGGTTCGCGTATCGGGCGGCGGGTGAGCATCTCTATCGGGCTGGTCTTGTTGTCAATCCTGATCGCCTGGATGTACTTCATGTCTCCCGCGACGCTCATTACCCCATTGGCAAAGATCCCCGTTTTGGGTACGGTGCGCGTCATCAGTCTGTTTTTGATGGGCGCGGGGATTTCCTGGGCGCTGATCAACATCAATTCGTTGCCGATGGTGGTCGATATGGTTGATCTGGCGCGGGTGGGTACCTTTACCGGCTTGTATTACCTGTTCTCCACCCTTTCCGCGATTGCCGGACCCAACATCAACGGCTTGATTATCCAGTTTAGTGGGAACAACTATAATTCCATTATGTTGACGGCACCCATTTTTATGGTCTTCGCCTTAATCCTGATGCGGGGCGTGCGCCGCGGCGAAATCGTCATTCAGGAATAATCGTTTTAC
>DOTA01000219.1 GCA_003513015.1 Chloroflexota bacterium | reverse complement strand
TGCGCAAGAAGATGCCCATCACTTTCTGGACATTCCTGATCGGCGGGTTTGCACTCTCGGGTTTTCCACTGGTCACGGCAGGCTTCTGGTCGAAAGATGAAATTTTGGCTGATGCTTTTGCAGAAGGGCATTGGATGGTCTTTGGCACGCTGGCGCTGGCGGCCTTGTTGACGGCTTTTTACACCATGCGCCAGATTACCCTCACCTTTTTGGGAGAACCTCGGACGAAAGCTGCCGAACATGCCCATGAGACCCCCTTGACGATGACTTTGCCGTTGATGGTTTTAGCCTTCTTCTCCCTGACTTATGGCTGGGTGGGGATCCCTGATGATTTCATGGGCCGGAATTTTGGCCCCCGAAACTGGTTCCATGATTGGGTTGCCAGCACGTTGCCTGAGCACCTCCCAACCGTTAACTTTAATTGGCTGCCTTTGCTGACTTCTGTCCTGGTGGCTAGCCTCGGTTTGTTGGGCGGCTATCTGGTCTACCGCAAATACCAGGCCGGACAGGAAGACCCGGTCAAGAAAGCTCTTGGCCCAATTCACAAGATTTTACAAAATAAATACTACTTCGATGAAATCTATGAAGTGATCTTCATCAAACCCGCGATTTGGATTTCTGAGACTGTTTCGTATCTGTTTTTGGATCGCAAAATTATCGATGGTTTTCTGCACCTCTTCGCCCGTGTAACTTACTCGATTGGTTCTATCTTCCGCAATTACATCGATATGCCCATCATCAATGGTTTTGGTGACTTTATGGGCGAAGGTACCAAAAAATTGGGTAAAAGTTTACGAGTGGTTCAAACCGGGCGAGTACAGCAATACATGCTGATTGGTCTGGGCTTTGTATTTGTGGCCGTGTTCTACTATCTCTACAAGCTGTTTCTGCCGTAGGACGATCCCGGTTGTTGACTGGAGTGCTCCATGGAATTTATTGAAAGCAACTTGCTCTCTCTCATACTTTTTTCTCCTTTAGCTGTGGCATTGGTGATCGCACTTCTGCCAGCTAAAGAAAAAACTCTGATCCGTTGGGTTGCGCTGATTGGAAGTCTGATAACGCTGACGCTCTCTTTGTATTTGTGGTTCAGTTTTAACCCCAATTGGCAAGTTTTTCAGTTCGAAGAAGTGCGCGTCTGGTACGATGCGATCCATTCTTCGTATCATGTTGGGGTGGACGGCATCTCCCTTGCGATGGTTTTGCTGACTACTTTGCTAACCCCCTTAGTGCTGCTAGCTTCCTTCAAAATTGATGATCGCGTCAAGGCTTACATGGCCCTCTTTTTGATCCTGGAAACTGGCATGTTGGGAGTATTTCTTTCCCTGGATTTGCTGCTCTTCTTCGTTTTCTGGGAAATCGGTTTGGTACCGATGTTCTTCCTGATCAACCAATGGGGCAGCGAGAAAGGCGAGCGCGAACTTTGGGGTGGCATCAAGGTTCCCGCCCGTGCTTACGCCTCCTTCAAGTTTATGATCTACACCATGGCTGGGTCCTTGGGCTTGTTGTTGGCCATTCAGTTGATCGGTATCGTGGGAGCCACCTTTGATCTCCCCCTGCTTTTTGAACGTTGGACATCCCTTGATCCCCATAGCACCATCATCGGACTTCCGGTTGGTACCGTTAAAACTATTGCCTTCTGGGCCTTTGCCATTGCCTTCGCCCTCAAAGTGCCGGTTTGGCCTTTCCACACCTGGCTGCCCGATGCGCACACCGAAGCCCCCACCGCCGGCTCGATGATCCTGGCGGGTGTTTTGCTCAAATTAGGCGCTTACGGTTTCCTGCGTTTGGTGTTACCGCTCTATCCGGAACAAGCTCGGCAATATTCTGGGGTCTTAGCCTTTTTAGCGGTTTTGTCAATCATCTTCGGCGCGCTCAGTTCCTTTGGCCAAACGGATTTCAAGCGGTTGGTGGCTTATTCATCCGTCAATCACATGGGCTTTGTGGTGCTGGGTATTGCTGCCGCGGCCTTTGCTCAAGGTACAGAGAGCGCTACCATCGCTATGAATGGCGCTGTACTACAAATGTTCAACCATGGGCTATCTGCGGCGGGAATGTTTTTCCTTGTCGGTGTGATTTACGAGCGTACCCACACTCGCGATCTTAATCAATTTGGCGGGTTATTCCCCTTGGTGCCAGTGTATGGTGGTATTTTGATCTTTACTTCTATGGCCTCGTTGGGGTTGCCGGGCTTGAACGGTTTCGTCTCGGAATTCCTGGTGGTGCGGGGTACTTGGGGAGTGGGCTGGGCCTTCCCAACATTTACTGCGCTGGCGATGATTGGCCTGTTCTTTACGGGTGCTTACATCCTCAAAGGGATAAAAATGGTTCTGCATGGCCCGCTGAATGAGAAGTGGGTCGGCCACCTGAGCGAGATCAATACTCGCGAAATTATTGTGATGGCCCCCCTGATGGTTTTGATGCTTGTCACAGGTGTTTGGCCAGCCTGGATTTTAGTAGTGATCAATAAAGCCGTTACGGCGTTGTTCTAGTTAGTATAGGTAGTGTAGTAGTTAGATGGTTCGCCTAATATCAGTGAATTACGAAACTATAAAACGAAGAACTAAATTACTACCCAACTAACCCGAGGTGTTCAATGCAATTTCCGATCATTAGCGTAATTGTCTTCATTCCAATTTTGGCAGGGTTGCTGATCCTGCTCATTCCGAGTGACCGCAAAACGGAAATCCGGGTGACAGCCCTGGCCGCCGCGGCCTTTGCTCTGGGGCTTTCTGCCTGGTTGTACTTCTCATACGATCTTGGTGTGGGAGGTTACCAGTTCGTAGAGCAATATACCTGGCTCAAAGAGCTAGGCATCTCTTATCACGTAGGTGTCGACGGCATGAATGTTCCGTTGGTTCTGTTGACGGGCGTGGTTATGTTCACGGGTGTGCTGATTTCTTGGGGCGTTGATGATCGCCCAAGAGAATTTTTTGCCTTCCTCTTCATCCTGGCCACGGGTGTTTTCGGTGTATTTGTTGCGCTGGATATGTTTATGCTGTTCTTCTTCTACGAGATCGCCGTCTTCCCCATGTATTTGCTGATCGTGATCTGGGGCTGGAAGGTCTCCCGCGAATACGCCGCCATGAAACTAACCCTGTACCTGTTCATCGGTTCAGTGATTGCCCTGGTTGGCGCGCTGGCAATGTACTTCGCATCAAATTTGGGAACCTTTGATATGATCGCCCTGGAGGGTGCCGGTTTCTCGGCAGGGTTCCAGAAATTCTGGTTCCCCTTCGTTTTTATGGGCTTTGCCATTTTGGGCGGTATCTGGCCTTTCCACAACTGGTCTCCCGATGGACACGTGGCAGCCCCCACCGCAGTTTCAATGTTCCACGCTGGCGTGCTGATGAAACTGGGCGCTTTTGCTGCTCTGCGAGTGGGCATCATGTTGCTGCCCGAAGGCGCTAAATTCTGGATGCCCTTCATCATCCTGCTGACCATCGTGAATGTGGTCTACGGTGCATATATCGCCATGGTCCAAACCGATATGAAATATGTGATCGGTTTTTCTTCGGTTTCGCATATGGGCTTGGTTGCCATGGGTTTTGCCACGCTTAATCGTGAAGGTATGATTGGCGCTGGAGTGCAGATGTTCTCTCACGGTGTGATGACGGCTCTCTTCTTTGCAGTCGTTGGTATGATCTACGATCGGGCGCATACTCGTCAAATCCCGGAGTTGGGCGGATTTTCTAAAAAGATGCCTTTTGTAACCATCGCATTTATTATCGGTGGTCTGGTTTCTATGGGTATGCCAGGCTTCTCCGGGTTTGTGGCCGAGTTCCCGATTTTTATGGGTGTCTGGAAGTTCCAACCTTGGATTGCCATCTTGGCCTCTATTTCAATTGTGATCACGGCCTCGTACATTATTCGGATTATCAGTAAAGTTTTCTTCGGCAAAATGCCTGAAGCGTATGCGGATCATATCCATGATGTGACCGTTTTGGATAAGGTAGCTTTGGCATTACTGGCGGGCATTTTGGTGATTGTGGGTGTTTACCCCTCCATTATGGTGCCGCTGGTTGAATCAGGCGTTGACAACATTTTGCGCCTATTGGGAGGTGCATAAGTGTCTGAAAGTATCGATTTGACAATGACTTTGGCATTGTTGCCCGAAATTCTCTTGTTAGTGCTGGCCGGGCTGGTTCTGACTTTCGATTTGATCTGGTCAGAAGATCGTAAACGTAGCCTGGGTTGGTTGACTGCCGGTGGTTTGGCCGTCACCCTGGTTGTGAGCATGATTTTTGCACGCCCCGGTGAGCAAGCTATCTTCGTTTGGGGTGGGATGTTGCGTTATGACTGGCTAGGCTTCACCTTCCAGATGCTCTTCTTGTTTGGAGCAGCTCTCACCGCCCTCTTGGCGATGGATGTCAAAGAATTAGGTTCTCGGGGTGAGTTTTACATCCTGATGCTGGTTTCTACCATCGGCATGAGCTTGATGGTTTCGTCTGCCGATTTAATCATGCTCTATCTGGCAATTGAAACCACCTCCATCCCGATGTATGTTTTGGCGGGCTTTTTCAAGCAAGATAACAAATCCACCGAGGCCGGTTTTAAGTACTTGCTTTTTGGGGCGATGACCTCCGCCATCATGCTTTATGGTTTTAGCCTTTTGTTTGGATACGCTGGAACCACGGATATCTATAACCTGGCATTTGCCATTCAAGCTGGTGCTATTGAAACAATCCCTCTGATGGGTAGCCTCTTCCTGGTTTTGGTGGGATTCAGCTTCAAAATTTCAGCTGTGCCCTTCCATTTTTGGGCACCGGATGTTTATGAGGGCGCACCCACCCCGATTGCCGGATTCCTATCCACGGCTTCAAAGGCTGCTGGCTTTGGAGTGTTAATCCGCTTCTTCATGGCTGCTTTCCCAACCATCAGCACAGAATGGAGCAACATTATTGCAATTGTGGCTGTTGCAACCATGACTTTGGGGAACTTCCTGGCAATTACTCAGAGCAATATCAAGCGTATGTTGGCCTATTCATCCATTGCCCACGCTGGTTACATTTTGGTAGGTGTGGCTACGGCTACGCCGTTGGGAATGACCAGTGTGGTTTTCTACCTGATCATCTATTTGGTCACCAATCTGGCAGCTTTCGGGATCGTGTTTACTTTCTGGCGCACAGAACGCTCTGATGAAATCAAATCTTATGACGGATTCAGCCGCCGAGCTCCCGGGTTGGGATTGGCGATGATGGTTGCATTCCTATCGCTCGCTGGTATGCCTCCTTTTGGTGGATTCATCGCAAAGGTTCTGGTGTTCGCCGCAGCTGTGAATGCCGATATGGTCTGGCTGGCTGTGATCGGTGTGCTCAATTCGATTATTGGCCTGTACTACTACTTGATTGTGCTCAAACACGTTTACCTGTATCGCACAGACGCTGATGAGAAACCTGTTCCGGTAGCAGTGCCTGCTCGGATTGCCTTGATCATTTTAACCTTTGGGATTGTTCTTTTGGGTGTGGCTTTTGCCCCGTGGTTTCACTGGTCAACAACTGCTGCCTCGATACTCTTCTAATTTGACGTAATTTATCCAATTGTGTTACAATTCACACGCCATGAGCCAGACGCCTGACAAAATGGATCCGACACCGAAATTTGCGCCCTTTAACATGTCTGTAATGGCACTAGGGGGACAGGTTGGTTGTTCAACGTTGTTAATTGTCATCCTTTCGGTGTTTGGCGGCATTTGGCTAGATCGGGTTTTTGACACCAAACCAATTTTTACAATTCTGTTTATCCTAGGATCAGCGCCTTTAGCGCTTGTATTAACGTATTGGATGGCGACGCGCTCTCTTCAGAGTATGCAATCCGCGCCGCCTGAAAAAAAAGAAACACAATCTGATAAGGAGGAAGTATCTAGTGAGTGATACAAAACCTAAAAAGCGCTTCCATGTAAAAACTTTGCTCATCCTCTTACTGGTAGCCGCGGGTGCGTATGCAGCTTTTTGGGGACCATCTATTCTCAAACCTGTTAACCCAGTGGTTGTTTTGCCCGGCGAACATACCGGTTTGAGCCTATTTGGCCTTGAAATTACGAATACCATGCTGGCGACCCTATTGGCGGATGTGATCTTAATTGTCATGGGATTTAGCGCCTGGCGTTTTGCCAAAAGCGGTCAACTGGTTCCCAAAGGTTTTGTCAACGCATTTGAAGCGATTGTTGAATTCCTGTGGAACTCGATTGAATCTTCTGCTGGAGCCAAATGGGGACGGCGGATCATGCCGGTTGTGGCTACCATCTTTCTGTTGATTTTTGTTGCCAACATGGTTAAGCTTGTGCCTGGCTTCGAGAGCATCGGATGGATGGAAGAATCCCCTCACGGGGAAGGTTATGCTGCTGTTCAGTTAATCCCGGGTGTTTATACCATCGATAAAACTCAACCGGTTACCCTGGAGCATGCCGAGGGAGAAGAAGCGACTCATACCGAAGGTGAGGCACCTTGTCAGGCCTGTGAGGTGGTTCCGTGGTTTAGGGGTTCAGCCACCGATTTGAACTTTACGATTGCATTGGCAGTGATAACCGTGGTTATGACCCAAGTCTACGGTGTTTGGGCACTTGGCCCCGGATATTTCAGTAAATTTATGCCATTCAAAGAACTCGTAAGTGGCAACCCCTTTGGGATCATAAATTTTGCGGTAGGCTTCCTCGAAATTATTCTTGAATTTGCTAAGATACTTTCTTTTGCCTTCCGGTTATTCGGCAACATCTTTGCTGGTGCGCTCCTGTTATCGATCATTGGTGCATTGCTCCCGATCGTTATCCCACCAGTGTTGTATATTTTTGAAGTCTTCTTCGGCATCATTCAGGCCTATGTGTTCTTCCTTTTGGCCGTTGTCTTTATAAGTGGTGCACTGGTCAGCCATAGCGATCACGGCGAAGAACATCATTAGAATTAAATATAAAATCTATACTATCCACTAGATATTGGAGGAATCAAGAATGGAATTCAACGAATTTTTTGTGCTGGGCATGAAATTGCTAGGTGCCGGTATGGCTATGTTGGGTGCGATTGGTGCCGGTGTAGGCGTTGGTATCGCCGCTTCCGGTGGCGTGCAGGCTATGGGGCGCAACCCCGATGCTGCTCCCATTATCCAGACTAACATGATCTTGGGTATGGCCTTTGCTGAAGCCGTTGCCATTTACGCTTTGGCGGTTGCCCTGATTATTATCTTCGCCACCTAAACGAAAAGGAGTCAGGTATGGAAGCCCTTGGCATTAACCTGGGATTTTTCTTGTTTCAGGTATTCAATTTTTCAATTTTGGCTATTTTGCTCTATGCTTTTGCCTATAAACCATTGGTAAATATGCTAGAGCAGCGCAAAACCAAGATTGCACAAGGTCTGGAAGATGCGCAGGTCGCAGCAGAAGCGCGTGCCAATGCAGAGCGCGAAGCCGAAAAAGTTTTGGCCGATGCCCAAACAAAAGCTAGCAATGTTGTTCGTGATGCCACTGAACGCGCTGAGGCTGCCGGACGTGAAGTTCGAGCCGAAATGGAAGCCGAAGCCGCTAAAGCCAAAGATGTGGCTCTGGCTGAAGCCGCTGTAGAACGTGACCGTATGTTAGCAGATGTGCGAGGCCAAATCGCTGCTTTAGCAATGGCCGCCACCCAAAAGCTGGTTGGCGAAGCTTTGGATGAAAAACGCCAGCATGCTTTGCTCGATGAATTTTTCTCGGGCGTAAAAGCGGGCAAAGTGGTGGTTCTCGAAGGAACTGCTCTTGCAGGTTCATCTGCCGAGATCACCAGTGCGCTGCCGCTCACCGAAGCTGAACAGAATACTGTCAAAAAGGACGTTCTCTCGAAAATTGGCGATCAAGCGACTGTAGCTTTCCGGGTTGACCCCTCCATTTTGGGCGGGCTAGTGATCCGAGTGGGCGACAAAGTGCTGGATAATTCCGTTGCGGGTCAGATGGAAGGATTACGCCAGAAATTGGTGTAAGTGCCTTACCATACCATAGGCAATAAAATACTGAAAACAAAGACGCCCGGAGCGATTCACTCTGGGCGTCTTTTCCTTGAAATCAAAATGATTGACGATCTACAATGAAACCACTATTTGAACTTGTTGCCCAGTTACCGGGGCTGGTAACAACTTCTGGGATTGATGTTCCTATCTGGGGTATCGCGCTTGACTCTCGTAAAGTCAAGCCCGGGGATATATTTGTGGCACTTGAAGGATTAAGCCTTGATGGGCATGAATTTGTCCCCAAGGCCATTGAGGCTGGTGCGGCTGCCATTGTGGGTTCTGCAGAATTTGAAAATTTATCCGTACCCTATGTACAGGTTACAGATAGCCGTGCTGCATTATCTTATATTTCGGCGGCATTTTATGATTTTCCGGCTCGCCAACTTACCGTTATTGGTGTCACGGGAACGGATGGGAAAACCACAACTTCCAATTTGCTGTATCACATCTTAAAAGCCGCGGACCTTCGAGTTGGCATGATTTCAACGGTCAATGCCGTTATCGGTGATCAGGTAATGGATACTGGTTTTCATGTTACTACTCCGGATGCTCCCGATGTGCAGCGCTACCTCGCTTTGATGGTCGAGGCGGGTTTGACCCATGTGGTCTTGGAAACCACATCTCATGGTCTGGAGCAGAAACGCGTGGATGGCTGCGAATTTGATATCGCGGTTGTCACGAATATCACACACGAGCATCTCAATGATCATGGCGGTAGCCTAGAGCGCTATCGAGCCGCAAAAGCGCGCCTATTCAGCAGCTTGGCGGAAACTCTGCCCAAGCCGCAGGGCAATCCGCGTTTGAGCGTGCTCAACCGGGATGATTGGTCATATGGATATCTACAAGAATTTACACCGGCGGCTCAGGTTTGTTATGGCCTCACCCCGGATGCTGATATTCACGCGAAAGTTATTCATTTCAACCCATCGGGAATCCATTTCATCACAGTGGGAAGCGATTTTCAGGTGGATGTGAGCAGCCAACTTGTGGGAGCCTTCAATGTTTCCAATTGTTTGGCTGCCTTGACTGCGGCAATCCGGGGATTGGGGATTAATCCCCAAATTGCCGCAAATGGAATTACAGCCCTTTCGGGTATCCCGGGACGGATGGAACGTATTGATCTTGGACAGGATTTCACCGCAATTGTAGATTTTGCCCACACGCCGAATGCCTTGTTGAATGCTCTACAAGCTGCCAGGTCGATGATAACTGGGCGCGTGATTGTGGTGTTTGGCTCAGCGGGTTTGCGTGATCGACAGAAGCGCCGCATGATGTCTGAAGTTGCGGCTGAGTGGGCTGATCTCACTGTGCTGACTGCTGAAGACCCACGCACGGAATCTCTGGATCAAATCTTGGCTGAAATGGCCGCGGGAGCCATCGTAAAAGGTGCACGCGAAGGTGAATCATTTTGGCGCGTGCCAGACCGCGGTGATGCCCTACGTTTAGCGCTCAAATTAGCCCGCTCAGGAGATATTGTGATGTCTTGCGGCAAAGGCCACGAGCAATCCATGTGTTTTGGCGAGACGGAATATCCCTGGGATGATTGTACTGCGTTGCGCGCGGCCCTCTCGGAATATCTGGGAATAGAAGGTCCGCTAATGCCTTATTTGCCAACCCAAGAGCGATAAAATAACGCCTTTTGCTCCTTGACAGAGTTTCTAGCCTGCTATACTATATGTCTCAAGGTTCGGAAATCCCTTTTTCTGAAATGCGTTTCAAATCTTTGTATCTGTGTTCAACTATCATGAGTTAATGATAGGTAAAAACAAAAGGAGATTGGTATGACCAAATTACAACTAAACAAAATTGTTTCATTTTTACTGCTGGCTTCAATGATGTTGGCTGTCTTTGCCATTCCGCAACAAGTAGCCCAGGCTGGGCAGCCAGATTTGGTCGGGTTTACTTTTGTGAACAAATCCGATAAACTCGCCTCCTTGCGCTTGTATGGAAATGATCAATTTTACTATTTCCTATTAAAGCCCGGCGAAGCCAAATATTTTACGCCTGTCCGTGGCGAATATCGCATGAGTTTCTACTCATGTGGCATGTATGTCAATAAGACTCTTGATCTTACCAAACAAGTGAAATTGGTTGTTCCAGCTTGTGGCACGGTTGCATACAACGGCCCAACACCTCCAAAAGTTATTGATGGTGGCAAAATCATCAAACTTGTCAAGGTTACACTGGAAAATGCGACAGATCGTTACATGAAAGTGGTTCTTACTGGCCCAGCTACTTACGTCTTTACTTTCAACAAAGACCAGGATAAGACTTATACAATCTCCAAAGGGGATTATAACTATACCGTTTATGGTTGTGGCGGTTCTTTCACAGGAACTTTTTACGCCTATGCCAATAAGGTGTTTAAGTTCAAATGCCCGTAGCAGCCTATCGGCTAACAAATTAATGATAAAAAACTCCCGAGGCTTATTCCTTGCCTAGGGAGTTTTTTGTTGCCGTTAGGAACGGGAGTGAATTTTAGGGTTCAGGCGGAGGAGGAACAACTGGAACCTGATTTATGTTGCTGGCCTGACAATAGCGTGCCGCGACCCAACCCTGTTCATTGGGGGAAATCGATTTAGGGATTTTCACCACCCAATATTCACCATCGGCGCTTTTACCGACAACGGCCATCACCGCCCCAATTGGAATTTGACCGAAACTGGTGTACTTATTGCTGGGACCGCCGCGCACATTCATCGGTTCGAGCGCTAAGGCTGCGGCCGCTCCGGATTGCGGCGGAGTCGGTAATATATTCTCGGGTACGCGCGGCGCTTCGATGGTAGGCACGTTATCGGTTCCTTGGGCATAAACGAAATCTTTAAAGATCCAGCCGCGGCTATTTGAGTCGATGCTAAGAGGAAGTTCCACCGCCCACCATTGGCGATCTTCACTGCTGCCGACCACCTTGGCCTTTGAACCCACCGGCGCTACGCCATAAATCGGGTATTGGATGCCCGGCCCGCTGCGCACGGAGGCTACTTCGGTGATGCTGAGCCAGGGATCGCCCGGTGCAGGCGCAGGCACACCAGCCAGGGGCGGCAGCAGGGGTGGATCAACCGTGGGAATGGTTTCGTTTTTGGGGTTATTGAGGCTAGCATAATCTTTGGCCACCCAGGCCACCCCCGAGCCGGAAATCGAAGCGGGAACTTTTACGGCCCACCACTTACCATCAGGGCTGCTGCCAACCACTTCGCCCGTGGTTCCTTTTTCTACCGTGCCAAAAATTGGGTACATTGTGCCTGGCCCGCTGCGCACATTTACATTAACCGTTGCCGTCACCGTGGGCACATCCGAAGGCGGGGAATCCACGGGCACATCCGGCAAATTGGGATCATTCGCTTCGGGCGGGTAGTAGGCATCATCCAGCAACCAGACCGCCAGATCATCAAAATTCACCGTAAAACCTTGATCGGTGGCGGCTCGCACAAAGAAACCTAGCTTGCCGGGATTGATGTAGGTGCTGTCTTTGCCCTGATCCACATATTGCCCGTTGACATACAGATAATAATTATCGGCGGAGGCTAAAATGCCAATGCGGTTCAAAATTCCCGCGCCGGTAGCAATAGCAGGATTAGTATCGGCTTCAACAATCACCGCGGTTCCCAGGCCATCCCACAGGGTCATTGAATATTCGCCTTCGCAGCTCAAACCGTAGAGATAGCCCCGGTTCGTATCCGGCGCTCGGAAGAACAGGCCAAAGCGGTCTTTAGGGTTGCACTCGGCGGGCATCTCGATGGTTGTTTCAACATAAAAGTCTTGAATTAAAGGCCAACTGACCTCCCAACAGGCTGATCCCTGAATGCCCTTCGAAGTCATCACATACTTTCCGCCTGTGATTTCAGATTTGAAACACCTGGCGTCAAACAAAGACCAGTTGTTATCGGTGTCGAAAGTGTCTATGCCATCCGGCTCCCCGAGCAAATTGGCGGGGTTGCTAGGCATCGAAGTGCTCACCGGCACCACCACAAGCTCAATATTTTCTGACGGGTTTCCTTGCGTGAGCACCAATGTGGCCGTATCACTGGTGAACAACAGTTTACCGGCACTATCTTCGATACGCGCTCGCACGGCGTAAGTATGCGCATCGTCGATCTCGCGATATTTATAAGGCACCTCAAAGGGAATTGGAACCTGCCCGGGTTTCGTGATCACCTGCTCGCCGATCACCGCCGCAGGAGCATCTGCCAGCGAAATATCCTGCAATTGCACCGATACAACCGCATCCGGTGGCAGGGCGATCTTCTGTAAGTAAGCAACATTTCCTGTAACACTGCTTTTTGCATTGCAACTGGCCAACAATGAAGCCAGGATCAATAGCATCGTCACCAAAAACAAATTTGAAACATGTTTAGTTTTCATGATGTCCTCCAAAAGTGATTATCCAGACGCTAAAATTATAGCAGAAATGTTTGCCCAACATCTGATAGAATATGAGCCACGTTACTGGTGATCATGCAACCGGATTATTTGAGAGGATGGATGATGATGGACCAATTTTATCGGCAACTAGCACAGAGGTTGGATGCACTCCCCAATGGATTCCCGCCTACGGAAAATGGGGCTGAACTCCGCATTTTGGAATATCTATTCACCCCCGAAGAAGCGCAACTTGCCTCGAATTTGCGGTTGACTCTGGAAATCCCCAAGGAAATCGCGGCCCGATTGGAGCGTGATGAGCGGGATATCAAACCCATCCTCAAAGAGATGGCTCGCAAGCGACTCATCCGGGCCGGACGCGCCGAGCAAGGTTTGGGATATGCCTTGATGCCTTTTGTGGTGGGTATTTATGAATATCAGATCTCCCGCATCAATGCGGAGTTTGCCCGCCTTTTTGAAGATTATTACCAGCAGGCCTTTGGCAGAATGCTCAACGTGGGGCCGGCTTTTCATCGGGTTGTGCCCGTGAACCAGACAGTGCGTAACGATATGGAAATCCAGCCCTTTGAAAGTGCCACAGGGATTGTTGAGAATGCCCAGGCCTGGGGGGTGGTCGATTGTATTTGTCGGATGCAGAAGGCCCTCATTGGCGATCCTTGTGAGCACCCCCTGGATGTTTGCATGATTATGCATGACCGCCCCGGTGTTTTTGATCAGGCACCTGGCATTAAAGCCCTGACCAAAGATGAAGCCCTGACAACGCTAAAACGCGCGGCTGATGCCGGTCTCGTTCATTCTGTGAGTAACAGCATCGGTAGCGACTCCCATTTCCATACTTATATCTGTAACTGCTGTACCTGTTCTTGCGGTATTTTGCGCGGCATGGCCGAGATGGGCATTGCTAATGTGGTGGCCCGCTCCGCTTTTGTCAATGCGGTTGATCCGGATGTGTGTGTGGGTTGTGAAACCTGCATTAGCTATTGCCAGTTCAATGCTCTTTCGCTGGAACCCCAAGACCCCTATGTGCAAATCAGTGAAGTGCGCTGTGTTGGCTGTGGGGTTTGCGTGCCCGTTTGCCCCGATGGCGCACTGTCCCTTGTGCGTCGCCCGGAGAATGAGATTTTACCGATCCCTGCTACGCATGAAGATTGGCTCGCGGATCGAGCTGTGGCACGCGGCATAGATTTGACCGAAATTTTATAATGATCAAAAATCAGCAAACACGGTTCTTGGTGATTGCAGCTCCCAGGAACCGTGTTTGTGTTAAGGCCAGGGGATTGGCACGGGATCTGTGTAGCCGTGTTTTTCGACTGCATACAACCGGCCTTTTGATTCCCCCGAACAGGTAGTTTCATCCACGAACGTGTAAGATGTGCCATCAGTATGCACCGCCATATCGATCAGATAGCCATTTTGGCAAATTTT
>DOTA01000250.1:7158-12923 GCA_003513015.1 Chloroflexota bacterium | reverse complement strand
ATCACCGGATCACCATACTGCCGCTCACTGGGATCGGTAACGCCAAAATTAACCTGGATGTGATCGGGCAAGCCCTTGGGGCCAGGGGGTTGGGTGTTATCGTAAGGCGTGCCGGCAATACAGTTAATTAGGGTCTCACCCGGCAGATCGAGCGTATCGATGGTGATGGCTGCGGGATCAATCCCGGCATCGCAAACGGTATCAATTGGCTCTTGCGGTGGTGCTTCCACCATGCCGCCATTCAGCAAGCCCATTTGCCCGGCATTGTTCGCCAGATTCAAAACCAATTTGCCATCTTGCATGCCAAACGAGGCCGCTTGCCCCAAAAAGCCCAAAAAGGTTTCGGAAAGTGAATCAGGGCCACACGCGGCCTGCGTCAACACCCCCAGGCTAATGCTCAGATTGAGTCCATCAACGGTGTAAGTGCCGCTTCCCAGGTTGCAATCGGCTTTGATTTGTAAAGTGTTATCAGCCAAAAAAGTCAAGGTGTAATTTTCGGCATCGGGCACAATCGCCTGCGCAGGCGGATCGGTCTGAAGCCATTCACTCCATTGCCACGAAATGTTGACGATGGCATCTTGCGTCACAAGTTCGACTACCGGAGCTTCCGCAGGTTCCTCAGGCGTTTCTGCAGTGGGTACGGCGGTGGGAACAACCGGCACATCTGTGGGTGCGGGCATCTCTGTAGGTGCCAGGGTTGGTTCCGTGGTTTCTGTTGGGGTGGTTTTTCCCTGACAGGCAGTAAAAACAACAAGCATTAATAGGATGCTGAGCAGAATTTTCATAGGTTTCATGGGTTTATCTCCTTTTTCATGGGCGCTTTAGCCCATAATTGAAGCTCTCACCTAATGCGATTATATCATCCTATCCATAACGATCTCTCATGGCAAATAGTGCCCCTGGTTTTTCGGTTGCGCCTCCTCTCAACTCAGCGTATACTAACCACATGAACCAAATGTCCCTCATGCAAACCTCCTCCTGGAGCGTTGCCCAGGTCACCGCCTATCTAAAGGATTTGCTCGAATCCGACCACAACCTGGCTGATCTCTGGGTGCAGGGCGAAATTTCCAATTTCTCGCGCCCCAGTTCCGGGCATTTGTACTTCACCCTCAAAGATGCCAAAGCCTCCCTGAAATGCGTGATGTGGCGCAGCGCCGCCCAGCGCTTGCGCTTCAACCCGCGTGATGGCGAGGCCGTTGAAGTGCATGGCAGCCTCAGCGTGTACGAAGTAGGCGGGCAATACCAACTTTATGCCGATCTGATCCGCCCACTGGGCGAGGGCGCGCTCTACCAGGAATTTTTGCGCCTGAAAGCCCAACTGGAATTTGAAGGTCTCTTCGATCCGGAACGCAAACGCCCCCTCCCACTTTGGCCGCGGCGCATCGGGATTGTCACCTCACCCACAGGCGCGGCTTTGCGGGATATGCTCAACACCTTGAGACGCCGCTACCCGTTGGTAGATGTGATCTTAGCGCCGACCGCGGTGCAAGGGGAGGCCGCGCCATCCGGCATTGTGAGTGCCCTGCAATCCCTAAATTTGGTTGCCAACCCCGATGTGATCCTGCTGGCGCGCGGCGGCGGCTCCATCGAAGATTTGTGGGCCTTCAATGATGAAGGCGTGGCGCGGGCCATCGCCGCCTCCCAGGCCCCGGTCATCTCCGGCGTGGGGCACGAAACCGATTTCACCATCGCCGATTTTGTGGCCGACCTGCGCGCACCCACCCCCACCGCCGCTGCCGAACTCGCCACCCCTGACCGGACTGATCTGTGGGAGGCGCTTAACGATCAAAATCAACGCCTGACGCGGGCCGTCCTGGGGCAGATCGGCGCGCAGCGCTGGCAACTCAATGAATTGCACAGCCGCTTGCAGCGCCATACCCCGCTCACCCGCATCCAAACAGACCGGCAGCGCCTGGATGAACTCGCCCATCGCGCCGGTCTGGCACTATCCCATCAACTTAAACTCGAAAAGAGCCAACTCAGCGGCTTACAGCGCCGCCTCACCGCCCTCAGCCCGCTGGCGATTTTGCAGCGCGGCTATGCCGTAGTCACCCAAGCGGATGGCAGCCTGGTGCGGCGCGTGAGCCAAATCCAGCCCGGTGACAGTTTGGATATTCGAGTAAGCGATGGACAATTTAAAACCCGTGTTGAAGGATAATTTCATGACCCAATCCCCTCTCCTTGTTGAAGAACTGGCCTACGAACAGGCTTTCGCTGAACTTGAAAACATCGTCGCTGCCCTTGAAAGCGAAGAACGCAGCCTGGATGAAGCCATCGCCCAATTCGAACGCGGGCAAGCCTTGGCCCAACATTGCGCGGCCCTGCTCGATAAAGCCGAACTCAAAATACATTTGCTCTCCGGCGATGAAATGATACCCTTTGAAGGTTAAATAAAAATGGCGAGGTGCAAATGAATACGCTGCTCATCACAGGATTATTTTTCGTTTTCATTTTTCTCTTTGGGTTTTGGGTCAGCCGGGCGGGAAAACCCTATAACACCCTGCTCTTTACGATTCACAAGTTGGTCGGGCTGGCCACGGGCATCTATTTGATCGTGAGCATCTATCATGCTCATCAGGCAGCTTCATTTAGCCCGCTTCAGATCATGGTAATCAGCCTCACGGTTTTGATCTTCATCTGTCTGGTCGCCGCGGGTGGTTTGCTGAGCATCGCAGCCGAGGGTGGCTTGAAAAAGGCCAGCCCATCCACGTTAACCGTCATCGAGCAGATTCATAAAATCTTCCCCTATCTAGCGGTACTGGCGACCGCGGCCACCCTCTACTTGTTATTGTTTCAGCAAGCCTAAAACGTCAAAAGCATAAATAAGGCCCCAAGGGTCTTGCTAAACCCTTAGGGTCTGCTGGAATTACGCTTTTACCTTCAAATTTTGGGGATCATAGAACCCGCGCAGCGAGGCCTGCGCCGGGGAGCGCACGCCGGCAATATCAATTTCGTAGCTGCCGTTACGGATGAAATCTGCGGTGACGCCCTCGGGCTGCTTCACATGCCCCACGCCCACCGCGGCCCCCAGGCTGTGCCCGTAATTGCCCGCCAGCACATGCCCCACGAAAACACCATCCCTATAAATTGGCTCGCTGCCATATAAAAACGGCTCGGAGTCCTCCAGCAAAAATTGCACCAGCCGATATTGCGGCGGGCCGCTCTCTTTGTGGCGCAGCAGCGCCTCGCGGCCAATAAAACCGCGAGGTTTTTCGTAATCCACGGCAAAATTCAGGCCCACTTCAAGCGGTGTATCGGTGTTATCGATATCGTGGCCGTAATCGCGGTAGGCTTTTTCCATGCGCAGCGTATCGAGGCACGAAAGCCCGGCCAACTTCAGCCCCACCTCGGTTCCAGCTTCCATTAGCGTATCGAACACGTGCAACGCAAACTCCGGTGGCAGGTACAACTCCCAGCCCAACTCACCCACATAAGTCACGCGGATCGCCTTCACGGTGGCGTAGCCAATCTCGATTTCCTGCATCGTCAGATATGGGAACGCCGCGTTCGAGAGATCGGCAGGGGATACCCGGCTCAGCAGTTCGCGGGATTTTGGCCCTTGGAGGTTGAGAATCGTGTACCCGGAGGTGACATCGGTGACGGCAACGCGCGCTTCCTCGGGGATATGGCGCTTCAACCAGGCTTTGACGCTGGTGCGCGTACCCTCGGCGCTGACCACCAGATAGCTGTCTTCCTTTAAGCGCGTCACCGTCAGATCGGCTTCGATGGTGCCGCGTTCGTTGAGCCATTGGGTGTACACGCAGCGCCCCACGGGCACGGCCACATTGTTGGCGCAAATGCGATTGAGCACCGTTTCGGCATCCCGCCCCTGCACCAGGAATTTGCACATCACCGAATAATCCATCAGCGTGACGCCCTCGCGGGTGGCGCGGTGCTCGGCGGCGCGGTACTCGAACCAGTTTTGCCGCCCCCATTGGTATTCCACCTTGGGTTCAACGCCTTCCGGCGCGTACCAATCCGGGTACTCCCAGCCCGCATAAGAGGCGAAATACGCGCCCCGCTCTGCCAGCCGATCATGCAATGGCGATTTGCGCACGCCGCGTGCGCGGTTGAATTGCAAATTGGGGTACCCGGGGGAGTACATAAAGCCCAAAATTTCAACCGTGCGATCGTGCAGATATTTGGCGTTATTCTGCCAGGGCTGCATGCGGGCAATATCAATCCCGCTGACATCCACGGAGGGGTAGCCATCCACAATCCACTGCGCCATAATCCGCCCCGCGCCGCCGCCCAGCAAAATCCCCAGGGAGTTGAAGCCCGCCGCCACGTAGAAATTNNGGGATGCGCTCCATGGCGGTTTCCAAATAGGGCATTAGGCGATCCCAATCGGGCTGGATCTCCCCAAAGCTGAAATTTTTAGGGATGCCTTTCATCCCCCAGGGGCCGGCCACCGGCTCGAAGAGGCCGATCATCAACCCGCCGACTTCTTCACGATAATAGGCGTACCGCGAGGGGTCTTCGACGATGGGCATCTCGGCGTGAATACCCTCGATGGGTTCGGTGATCAAATAATAATGCTCGGAGGCGTGCAGCGGCACGTTGACCCCGGCCAACTTGCCAAGTTCGCGCGCCCACATCCCGGCGCAGTTAACCACAATTTCGGCCGCGATTTCGCCTTTGTCGGTGACCACCCCGGTGACGCGTCCGTTTTTCTGCTGAATCCCCGTCACTGTAACACCCTCAAAAACACGCGCCCCACCCATGCGGGCGCCCTTCGCCAGCGACATGGTGGTATCCACCGGGTTGGTGCGGCCATCATCCGGGCAATAGAATCCGCCCAAAATATCATCAATCTCAAATAGCGGCCACATTTTCTTGACTTCCGCGGGAGTAATTTCCTCGACGGTGTGGCCGTAAGTGCGGGCGTAAGCCGCCACCCGGCGGAGCTGGATTAGCCACTCCTGGTTGGGGGCCAACTCCAGGTATCCCACCGGCCTGAAACCGGTACTCAATCCGGTTTCCGTTTCCAATCGCGAATACAGATCGCGAGTGTATTGCGCCATTTCGATCATGGTTTCTGAAGAAAATGTGCCGCTGACCACCAGACCGGCGGCGTGCCAGGTGGTTCCGGCGGTCAGCTCGGATTTTTCGAGCAAAACCACATCGCGCCAGCCGAGTTTGGTGAGGTGATAGGCGGTGCTGCACCCGATCACCCCACCGCCAATGATGACAACTTGGGCCTGGGTGGGTAAAGAATCGGATTTGGAATTTTGGGAAGCATTTTCAACCATGATTGGCTCTCCATTTATTGGAAGTTATAAGCAATGCACCGCGGAGTACGCTGAGAACGCGGAGACAAAAATTACTACAAAAAATCTCTGCGTTCTTTGCGCTCTCCGCGGTAAAAAATCATTCTGATTAGTTTGCATCCACATTGAAACACGCTGCCCAGTGCCCCGGGCCATGCTCGCGGAATTCGGGCGTTTCGACGCGACACGCATCCAAAGCTACCGGGCAGCGCGGGTGGAAGCGGCAACCCTGCGGCGGATTCAGCGGGCTGGGGACTTCGCCCTGCAAAATGATGCGTTCGCGCTTCAAGTTGGGCTTGGGAATCGGGATGGCGGAGATCAGCGCCTTGGTGTAGGGGTGCAAGGGATGACGGAAAAGTTCTTTTTTGGCGGCCATTTCCACGATTTTGCCCAGGTACATGACAGCCACCCGGTCGGAGATATGTTCCACTACCGAGAGATTGTGCGCGATGAAAAGGTAGGTCAGGCCAAACTCATCCTGCAAATCTTGCAGCA
>DOTA01000250.1:0-7150 GCA_003513015.1 Chloroflexota bacterium | reverse complement strand
CCCACGGTGCTCTTGCCGCAGCCGGATTCACCTACCAATCCCAGAGTCTCGCCCTCCCGAATGCTGAAGCTAACCCCATCCACAGCTTGCACCCAGGCCACCGTCCGCTTGAAAACGCCCGCGCGCACCGGGAAATATTTAACTAGATTCTCAACCCGGATCAGGTCTGTGCTGTTTGAAGTTTGTTGTTCCGACAAAGAAACCTCGCTTAAGCCTAAATCACGCATTCATTCTTGCTGACAAAAGTTACTTTGATTCTCACCACGAAGGCACAAAGGCTTAAAAATTTCCAAGGATACTTTGTGTTTTCGTGCCTTTGTGGTAAATCCTGAGAAGTCACCTACACTGTCAAGGGAGCGGTATACCCCTCGGCATTTTGATACAGCCAACAGCGCACCGAGTGCCCTGGCAACCTCATCTGGATTTCCGGCGATTGTTCCAGGCAGATCGACAGGCCATACTCCAGCCGCGTGCGGCAGCGCGGCGAAAAGCGGCAGCCTGCGGGCACGTAAATCATATTCGGCACTGAACCGGGGATCACATCCAGGCGTTCTTTTTCTTCGCCCAAAATCGGGATCGAGTTGATCAACCCCTGGGTGTACGGGTGCAACGGGCGCTCAAAAAGGTTGGTTACGCTGGCCTGCTCCACGATCTGCCCGGCATACATCACCGCTACCCAATCCGCGGTCTCAGCGATAATCCCCAAATCGTGGGTGATCAACACAATCGCCGTGCCCAGTTGATCGCGCAAATTGAGCATCAAATCCAGAATTTGTGCCTGAATCGTAACATCCAGCGCGGTGGTCGGCTCATCGGCGATCAAAATTTGGGGCTTAAGCGCCAGCGCCATGGCGATCATCACGCGTTGCGCCTGCCCGCCCGACATCTCGTGCGGGTAAGCATAGGCCTTGTTCTCCGGGTCGGGGATACCCACGCTGCGCAGCAAATCCACCGCACCCTGCCAGGCCTCTTTTTTGTCCGCTTGCGTGTGGATCAGAAAGGCCTCGGCCAGTTGATCGCCCACCGTGTAAACCGGATTCAGGCTGGATTGCGGCTGCTGGAAAATCATCGAGATTTGGTTGCCGCGCACGTGGCGCATTTCAGCATCCGGGAGTTGGAGGAGGCTCCGGTTCCCAAAGGTGATCTCACCATTCAGGATTTTCCCCGGTACCCCAATCAAGCGCATGATCGAAAGCGCCGTGACGCTTTTACCACTGCCCGATTCCCCCACGATCCCCATAATCTCGCCGGGACAAATCTGGAAGTTCACGCCATCCACGGCCTTGACTACCCCATCATCGGTATAGAAGTAGGTTTTCAGGCCGGAGACTTTGAGTAAGGGTGGTATAGAAGTATCGCTCAAGTATTTTTCTCGACAAATCTTAGATCATCGACCGCAGACCATTGACTGCGGAGCGCTATTCGTAAAATACCGCGGTCGGCCATCGGCTGTCCACGGTCACAATTGTCAAACGCCAACCGCATTTTTCGCTCGTTCCGTAATCCGCTCAAGCTCTCGCACAATCGCTTGATCCAACGGCAAGGGTTTGTGGGTATTCAAAATTTCCTCGATTTCCGCTTTTACCTGATCCTCTACCGTGGGTTTACCGGCATCCTCCCAGGCTTTAATTGGCTCGTGAATCCCTAAACGGTTGATCAGCCACGAACCATTGCGGATTCCATCGCGGGTCGAGCGCTCGCCCAAAAAGTTCCCGGCAGGCCCCACACGCTCGATCACCTCATCCAGCCACTTATCCGCTTCGGTCGAAATGCCGCGATGCGCCTGCCGGTTCATGCGAAAAATCTCAATATCGATCAACAACTGATCCATTGAAAGGATCATGGAACTGCCCAATAAACCCGGGCTTACCATCAAATCCGGCCAGGAGAGTACCGGCATCATGGCGGTGAGGGCACGCTCATAACCAGCCTGCACACCGGAAATAAACTGGTCAGTGCCGCCACCGGTGCCCTCCACGGGCAGGCCGTAGTAGCGCCCCATTTCGATGGCAGCCGAGTTTAGAATCGCATTTTCAATCGCGCCGCCACTGTAAAATCCGGTGCGTGGATTCATGGTGGCCAAAACCGGCGCGTAAAGCACGGGCGTGCCCGGCGCGGCAGTTTGCAACAAACAGATGGTTGCTAAAACCTCACAATTTCCCAAAACCACCGAAGAAATCTTGTTACCTGGCGCAGTGCCGCCCATCAGGGGCATGGGCATGATCGCCACTGGAATATCCCAACCGCGCAAAGCCAGGTAAGCATCGGTGTGCTGTTGATCAATGATCAAAGGCGATTGCGGGCACAGCAGCAAAGAAACCGGGTGTGTTTGGCGGATGGTCTCGCGGTCGCCAAACACGGTTTGCAAGATTTCTAAAAACCAGGGGGCATGTGCTGCCGTAGGAATCATATCTTGCACATGCTTCGAAAAATTCTGGAAGATCAAACCCCAGTAATAAGCCATGCGTGGGATCGACTGATCGCCCGCGCCGCTATCGGTCATCGACCAGAAAACCCCAATTTCATCCAGGGCGTCGATCAGCCGGGTCACTTCCAGCCAATCGGCGAAGTTGGTGGCGCGGTGTTCGCCGGTTTTGCGGTCCAGGATCGAGGTACCCTCGCCATCGGCTACCAACGTGCAATCGCCCATGTTCATGGGCAAATCCCAATCGGGGCGGCGGGCACTCAGGGTGAACTCTTTAGGTGCTACGCGCAACGATTCTTCGACCATTTCGCGCGGGAAATACACAATCTCGGTGCCGGGTTCAAGTTCCGCCCCGGCATCGAGCAAAATCTGGCGCGCTTGCGCCGAATCGACGCGTACGCCTACATTCCACAGCAGGTTTAACGTGCGTTCGTGAACTTGATTTTTTTCTTCTTCCGAGAGCACTCGCAACAGCGTTTCCACAATCAATCCTTTTCGTAATTGCTTACACCCAGCACACTGAGCTTGTCGAAGGATGTCGCACACTTCGACNNGTGTGCTAATTATTCTGCACCCAATTCCCGCGCGGCAGCCTCAAGGATACGCGCCAATTCTTTTTTCTGGGGATCACTCAAAGGTTCTGGCTGGTGATTCGCCAAAATCCAGTCCGCTTTTTCGCGGGCAACCTCCACGGGATCGCGGAATCCGCCTGTGGGATCGGGCTGCGCCGTCAAATCTGAAAATTCTAGCTGGCGCAGATTGGCCCGGGTGTGCTTCTCCTTCAAAAAGTGGCCGCGCGGCCCCACGGTTTGGATCACCTCCAGGGCCAGAGCCTCCCGGCTGGTGTCGATGCCCCGGGCCGAGTGGCGCACCTGATGATAAATATCCGTATCCAAAACCACCGCTTCGGGGTAGAGCAGGGTGCAGCTTTCGACCAGCCCCAGCCCCGCGCCGGTATCGGCCCCCACCAGGGCGCACAGCAGCAAATTGGCCGCCGACTCCGCCGCCGATTGCCAACCGGGCACCTGCCCATCGGTGCCAAAGACACCCGCCAGGCTGGGTACGCCCCACATATGGGCCAACTCCACGCCGATGGCATACGACAAGCCGCCCTCCCAGGGGGTGGCCAGGTAGCCGCCGGTGCGCGGGTGCATCACGCCCGGCATCATCGAGTGATAGGTGGGCGCGCCGGGATAGGCCAGTTGGATCAGCACCAGCGCGGCGACGATTTCAGCGTCGGCGGCGGCCAACGTGCCCGGAATGGTGGCGGGGCCGGTGGAGCCAACATTGGCCATCGACATAAAGCCGACCGGCAAACCGGCCTCGGCGAAAACCAGGGCGGATTCCATGCCACCTTTATCCTGCGACAGGGGGGCGATGGTGCAAACCAGGCTGGAGAGGGGTGGCCGCTGCCGACGGGTTGCCTCGTCCCCGGCAATCACGGTGGCCATCTCCACGGCGTAACGCGCCATGAATTCATCCATCACGGTTTCGGTTTGCACGTGTTTGACGGTATTGTTCAAGGAGGCGTCCAACTCGTGCAGGGGTGCCAGCGCGGGGAAATCTTGCGCGCTAACCATCGGCCAGTAGAATCCGATGGAGGTCAGGTAATCGGCCACGCGCGCCATTTGAGCCACATCATCCTTTACGGAGGTGCGGCGCTCGCGGGTGGCGAAATCGATTACTTCGGTGCCGCAACCATCGGTGGCGCAGTAAAAGTGCTTTCCATCGAGGGTCAGATCCAACTCCGGGCGGCGCGCACCCATCGTGTAGTGCCGCGGCGCGTGCGACATCGCCGCTAACACCAGGTCTGGCGGCAGTTTGACGATCTCATGGTCAAAATCCACCTGCGCGCCGTGTTCAGCGTAAATATTCAGAGCTTTTTCCGAGGGGCAATGCACCCCCACCTCTGCCAGAATTTCCAGGCTGGCAGCTTTGAAATCAGCTAGTTGCGCGTTCGTTAGAATACGCAGGTGGTAGCCGGGTTCTATGGGTTTGAGCGGGGGAGTTTCACTAAACATGGTTTTTCCTTCGTTATCGAACCACGGAGTACGCAGGGTTTTTAAGAGGTTTCACTAAGATTATTTGTGATCTCCGTGTTTCCGTGGTTTTTTATCTTTCAATCACTCAAATTAGCTCTTTATCAGCGGTAGCGATGATGGCCTCGATTTTTTCGGCAGCACCCTCGGGCAGGGGTGGCGGCTGGTGGTGGTGCAGAATCTCCAAAGCTTCGGCGCGGGCGATTTCGAGCATGGTTTTGCCCGCCGGGGGCCACATGCGCACATATTCCTTGCGGGTGAAATCGCGGGTTTCACGCCGGGTCAGGTAACTGCCGCCGATGCCCACACTTTCGATTAATGCGGCTTGGAGGTGTTCATCATCGAACAGCATGGGCCGGATGGTGGTTTCCAACTCGTGCAGCAGGTGATTGTCAAGCACCATTTTCTCCAGCGAGAGTACCTGGGCGTCGCCCAACATACCGTGGCTGTAAATTTCGTCGGCGCCAGCCAGGTAAGCCAGCAGGGTTTGATTAATGGCCTGCGCGCCGTAATGCGCATCGAGGTTTTGGGAACCGGTGGACATGCCCCACAGGTTGACGGGCAAATGATAGGCTTGGGCGATCTCACACAGGGCCAAGCGCAGCCCGTGACCATCGGCGCTGCCGCCAAAACGCCCGGTTTGCATATCGAGTTGGGAGGCCCCCGTGCCATAGATAATCGGCGTGCCCGGGTTTACAGCCTGGAAAAGCACCAAGCCGCTGAGAAATTCGATGTTATGAAGCAAGGCCGTCCCAGCCATGGTGACGGGGGAGGTGCCACCCGCCAGGGGCATGGGATACACCATGATGGGCACATTCAATTTCGCCAACTCCAGGCAGGCCTCGGTCATGGTGCGGTCGTGCATCAGGGGCGAGATGGTGCAGTTGACCACCGAGAAAATCGGTTCGAAGGTGTCGCGGCCGGTGACGGCTTTGACCATCTCGACCAGCAGGGGCACTTGCTGGGCATTGAGCACGCCGGAGCGCACCGGTTTGCTAGTAGTGCTGAAGGCCAGGGCAAATTGGCGCAGGGTGCGGATATGGGCAGGCACATCGCTGGCGGAGACGGTGGTGTTGACGATATCGACTTTGTCGAGGGCATCGGCAAAGAGCAAGGCGCGGCGTAAATCTTCGGCGGTGGAGTCGTGGCGCTGGCCGGTTTCGAGGTCAATGGCCTGCGTGCCCTGGCTGTCGGTGGTGTTGTGGGAGCGGCGTCCGTTGAGGGTTACGGCGCGTTTCGGGTCACGCGCGGGAAGGCGCACCGACCTGGGGGCTTGCTGCAAACTCCATTCAACGAGATCAGCCGAAAGCCAGGCCCGGTTTTCGTTGTAATCCACGCGGCAGCCCATTTTCTCGAGGACTTCCAACGCCCGCGGCGTCTTGTAATCAATCCCCACGCGTTCCAAAATCTCCAGGCTGCGGGCATGGATGTGTTCAATTTCGTGATCTTTCAGGAGGGGGGCAAGTGACAATGCCATGGATCAGCCTTCGAGTTCACGGGTTGCAGATTGAATGATGCGGGCAAGTTCAGCCTGAACGGCTTTTTCGAGCGGTTCGGGGTGGTGATTCTCTAAAATCCAGGTGACTTTTTCGCGGGCGACATCGCGCGGGTGACGATATTTGCTCTCGGCGTTGAGTTGGTGGGTGATGGCGCGCTTCATGGCGGTGCGCATGTGCGTGCGAGTATGTTTTTGGCTGAGGAAGTGGCCGCCAGGGCCGACTTTGGCGATGACCTCCACGGCCAGGGTTTCGGGACTGACCTCCATGGCCAGGAGGTGATGCCGCGCCCGATGATAGATATCCGCATCCAAAATGATGGCTTCGGGGTAGAGCAGGGTGTAGGTATCGCGCAGGCCAATGCCGGTGACGATTTCAGCCCCGGCCAGCCCCGCCAGGAGGGGATCGACGGCCACTTCGGCGGCGGATTGCCAGTCGTCGAGGGCGGCGGTTTCGGTGCCGAAGGCCCCGCCCAGGGAGGGCAAACCCCAATGATGGGCGATTTCGACGGGGGCGTAACGGGCATGCTGATCGAGCGGGTAACCGACGTAAGCCGCGGAGCGCGGGTCGGCCCAGGCGTGCAAAATGGAATGGAAGACCGGCGCGCCGGGATTGACCAATTGCATGAGCACCGCGCCGCTGATGTTCTCGGCATCGCCGACGACCAGCGCGCCGGCATAGGTGGCGGGGGCGGTGGTGCCGATGGTGGGCATTGCCAAAAAGACCACCGGGAGGTTGGCTTCGGCTAAAACCATAGCGCCTTCGATGGCTTCTTTATCTTGCATCAGGGGGGCAATGGTGCAGACAATCAACGAGAGCGGCGGGCGCTGGCGGACTTCGGCGAGGCTGCCGCGCAGAACGGTGGCCATTTCGACTCCGTAGCGGCAGCGTTCGGCGCCCATCAGGGTGACGCTTTGATAGTGCTTGACCGAGTTGCTCCAAACGGCTTCGATTTCGTGCAGCGGCGAAACCACGCCGCAATCTTGGGCGCTGACCATCGTCCAGAGGAAGGAGAGCGAGGGCAGATAATCACCGATGCGGGCCATCATGGCCACATCAGCTTTGGAGGAGGCCCGGCGTTGGCCGGTGCGCATGTCGATAGTTTGGTGGCCGCAGCCATCGTTGGTGAGATAGGTGGTTCCGCTTTGGGTTTGCAAATCCAATTGTTGATCGCGCCCCGCCAAAAGGGG
>DOTA01000524.1 GCA_003513015.1 Chloroflexota bacterium | reverse complement strand
CCGGCGCTCGGATCGATCAATCCATTATCTTAACCGATGCTATCATCGAATCTGGCGCAGTGTTGGAGCGTGTCATCCTCGATAAACGCGTTCGGATCGGGGAGCAAGCCCAGGTTGGCAGCGCTTCCCCCCAGGATGCCTTGGTGATGATGGGAAAAAATAGCATAATCCCAGCCGGGGCGCGCCTTGACCCCGGAGTGGTGATCAATGCCGATGTTCTTGCCACCGATTTTCCCTCCTTGCATATCAAATCTAATCAAATCATCGAAAAAACTCGGAGAATAAGACATGACCTTTAAACGCGCTTCTGGGGTGCTGCTACATCCCACCAGTTTGCCCGGCCCCTATGGAATTGGCGATATTGGTCCGGCGGCCTTCGAATGGGTCAATTTTCTGGCATCAGCCGGGTGCTCGATCTGGCAAGTTTTACCCTTAGGCCCTACTGGCTACGGTGATTCCCCGTACCAGTGTTTTTCTGCCTTTGCCGGAAACCCCTACCTCGTCAGCCCTGTGTCTCTTTTAGCCGAGAAATTATTAGACCCCGCTGATCTGGCCGAAATTCCCACTTTCTCCGCAGAAAAAGTGGATTATGGCACCGTGATCCCCTACAAGCTGGAATTGCTCAATCGGGCTTATCAACACTTCAAAAAGTCGCGTTCCAAGAAACTGCACCAGGCTTTTGCTGATTTTCAGGAGGCCGAAGCCAGTTGGCTGCCGGATTTTGTGCTGTTTATGGCCCTCAAAGAACACTTTGGCGGCGGCCCCTGGGTCGATTGGCCGGAACCCTATCGCCAGCGCCAGCCTCAGGCTTTGGCTGAATTCGGTCAGGAACATGCGGTTGCCGTCGAGCGCCAGGCCTTTCGTCAATTTGTCTTCTTCCGTCAGTGGGGGCGGCTGCGGGAGTACGCTCACCAAAAGGGGATTGTCATCGTAGGGGATGCGCCGATTTTTGTAGCCCACGATAGCGCCGATGTTTGGGCGCACCCCGAATTGTTCTTTATGAATGCGGATGGCAAGCCCTCTGTGGTGGCAGGCGTGCCCCCGGATTACTTTTCTGCGACAGGCCAGTTGTGGGGCAATCCCCTTTACAATTGGGAAGTTCACGCCAAAGATGGCTATGCCTGGTGGCTTTCACGTTTCAAAGGCGTGCTCGCGCTGGTCGATCTGGTGCGCCTGGATCATTTCCGTGGTTTTGCGGCTTATTGGCAAATCCCCGGAGAGGCTGAAACCGCGATTGATGGGGCGTGGGTTCCTGGTCCTGGCAAAGCCTTTTTGAAAGAAATGAAAGCTGGCTTGGGCGATTTCACCACGCCCTTGCACACCGGATTGCCCATCATCGCCGAAGATTTGGGCGTGATCACCGCGGACGTGGAAGATATGCGCGTTTCCTATGATTTGCCCGGCATGAAGATCATGGTTTTCGCTTTCGATGATGATGCCAGTAATGTTTTCCTGCCCCACAATTACACCTGCGATTATGTGGTTTACACCGGCACCCATGATAACGATACCGTCCTGGGCTGGTACCAGCGCGTGCCGGATAAAGAGCGTGATTTTGCCCGTCGCTACCTGGCTCGTGATGGCCGCGATATTTCCTGGGATCTCATCCGGACCGCTTGGGGATCGGTGGCCGTTTGGGCGATTGCCCCCTTGCAAGATTTGCTCAGCCTGGATAACGCCGCCCGCATGAATTACCCTGGTTCTCTGGGTGGCAATTGGACCTGGCGGATGCCCTCGGAGGCTACCAACGAGTTTTTGCGCTCCCGTTTGTACGAAACCAACCTGCTTTATGGCCGCCTCTCTGAAAAGCTGAAAGCTGTGCTGGCAGAAAAACCTGCCGAAGAAAAATAACCATCAAAAACAGGGCGTTCCAAAAGGAGCGCCCTGTTTTTTAGCGTTGCTGGCTGAACTTGTCAAATGGGGAATTAGTACAAACGGATCGCTAGAGCCAAAATCATTCGCTAATAAAATTCCTATCAATCCTCCGGTTCATCGGGTTGATCGCGCTGGTAATAGGCGATGGCGGCACTTAAATGCGCTCCCGCAAATATAATCAGGCTCAGTAGATAAATCCAAAACAACAGCGCTACAATGGCACCCAAGGACCCGTAAACCAGATTGTAATTGGATAAGCCGCTTTGCAAATACCAGGTGAATCCCGCTGTAACCACGCTGATCCCCATTGCCCCCACCAAAGACCCCCAGGCGGCTTCTGTCCAGCGTACCCGGATGGTTGGTAGCCACCAATAAAGCACCATCAAAGCGGCAAAAAGCAAAACCCCAATCAAAAGGTAGGGAAAGGAGCGAGTCGATGAAGCCTTTTCGGCCATATCATTCAAATCAGGGGGGAGTAAACTTCTCACCATGTTGAANNACGGTGAAAACACCCATTGCCGACCATGCCAGCCCTACCAAACCGATGACCCCAACTGAGCCGCGTGCATTAAGCACCTGACCGAGATTTTCGGCAATCAATTCACTCGAAAAGGGGATCGCCTTCATCAACATCTCTAAAACTTGCTCTTGAGAGAGCATATTTTCCAAAACGGTGCTGACGATTACTACTGCCACCAATAATAGGGGAAAGAGCGAAAAGAAACCATAATAAGCCATGCTGGCGGCGGCTTCTGCGGCGCGCTCTTCACTGATGCGCTGAGAGGTTCTTTTGATGATATCGATAGAACCGCCAGTGAATTGATTGATGTTTCCCAAAATATTTTTCATGGTTGATATTCCGTAAAAAATCTTTGCGAAAACAACGAGCAACGCATCCTGGAGTGCAAATGCGTTGCTCGTTGTTGCAAAATTCCCTGCCAAACGCTTAGGGCGTTTCTGCAGGCTGCTCTTCTCGTTCTCTTGTCCAGCCCGGAGCGCCTCGCTTGATCTGATCGGCAGAAACCCGGTTGGTTTTCCGGCAGCGCGGGCAGCGCACATCATAATGGCTTAAATTCTCATCTGTGATCTGATCTAGCGCTGCATAAAGGGTGGCCTGACTCAGCGCAATTGGCATTTGACAGCTTAAACATCGGACTTGCATCTCGAACCTCGCTTTCTTTAAGTTTATTCGTGTTCTTAAGTAATTAACCGAAAGAACC
>DOTA01000138.1 GCA_003513015.1 Chloroflexota bacterium | reverse complement strand
CGCCCTCTTGCTGCTGCTCATCGCCCTCTTGCTTACCGCCTGCACCGGCTCCTCCACGCCCCTGGCAGCCACGGCAACCATAACCGCGGCCGCGCCGCTCAGCCCAACCTTGCCGCCCAGCCCTACGGTAACGGAACCCCCTCCCTCGCCTACTTTAACGGAACCAAGCCCCACGCTGGCAGCTACCTCCCAGGCCAGCAGCCCGCCGCGGCCCCAGTATCACATCTCGGCGGAATTGGATTACGGCTGGCGCACCCTCACTGCCCGGCAGCAGGCCGTCATCCCCCATCCCGCCGATCAACCCCTCTCCGAAATTGTGCTGGTGGTTCAGCCCAATTGGTATCCCGGCACCTTTCATTTGGATTCTTTGACTTGGGAGGATGGCAGCGAGATTTTGGATTACACGCTGGATGGCATCCGCTTGAGCATCCCGCTGGCAACTCCCTGGAACCCGGGGGTGGTTCAAACCCTCGAAATTTCCTACACCCTGCAATTACCGCCGGTCGAGCGCGGCGACGAATTTGGCCCCAATCCCTTTGGCTTCACCGACCGTCAGATCAACCTGGTCGATTGGCAACCCTTCGTGCCGCCTTTTGTGGCGGGCGAGTGGTTGGTGCATAATCCCTGGTATTATGGCGAGCATTTGGTGTACTCCGTGGCCGATTACACCCTGGATTTTGCCCTGACCAATGCGCCCGCGGGCACGCTGATTGCGGCCAGCGCGCCGGATATGGGCCAGGGTGAGATGCACCACTATGAAATGGCGGCGGCGCGCAATTTTGTGCTTTCGATCAGCCCGGAATATCGGGTTGTACAGGAAGATGTGGGGGGTGTGACGCTATATGGCTACAGCTTCCCTTACGAAGCCGAGATCGGTCAGGCGGCCTTCGCGGCCACGGTGGAGGCTTTTCGCCTGTATCAGCAGCTTTTTGGGCCGTACCCGCATACGAGTTTAGCGCTGGTGGAGGCCGATTTTGAACACGGCATGGAATATGATGGCCTGTATTACTTAAGCAAAGGTTTTTACAACACCTACGATGGTACCCCGGCCACCTATCTGGTGGCGATTGCCGTGCATGAAACCGCCCATCAGTGGTGGTTTGGGCTGGTGGGCAACGATCAGGCCCTGGAACCCTGGCTGGATGAGGCCCTGTGTACGTACACCGAGCTGCTTTATTACGAGCAGCTGCATCCTGAGACCGAAAAGTGGTGGTGGGATTACCGCGTGGATTATTACGATCCCCAGGGCTGGGTTGATCTGAGCATCTACGCTGCGGGCGGCTACCGGCCTTACCGCGATGCGGTCTATCTCAACGGCATGAAGTTTTTACTCGATCTGCGCACGCTGGTGGGCGAGGAGGTCTTCGCAGATTTCCTGCAAGATTATGTAGCGCGCAATACCCAAAAAATCGCTACCGCGGATGATTTCTTCGCCATCCTGCGAGAGCACAGTGACGCCGATTGGAGTTTGCTCAAGACCAAGTATTTTGAATATCCGTAAGAAGACAGGAACAATTCATTGGGTATCCGGGTAATCCGGGAACGATTCACCTAGTTACCCAGTTACCCCAGCGAAGAAGCGCTCCCCATTTAGACATGAGGTACCACAAATTTTAAATACCCCTCCCCCATTTGTTGGGGGAGGGGCTAGGGTTGGGTCTTAAAGCTTATTTAGCGGATCACGAGTGGCAGATAGATGTGAGGGGGTTCGTAGCGCCAGAGTTCGCCGCCGTTGCCCCAGTTCCAGGTGCCAATGTAGAGTTGATCCAAGAAAGTGATGGTGCTGCTGTTCCACAGGGGGGCGGTGTTGTTGCTGTCGCCGAAGCCGTCGGGGGCCAATTGTTCCCAGGTGTGGCCATCGAAACTGCTCCAAACTTCGGCCCCGGTGGTTGGATTGTTGGTCACGGCTACCAGCCGATTGCCAAAGACCAACAGAGCTTCGATTTTTATATTGTTGAGATCGCCAAATCCATCTAGCATCATAGACATCCAATTTGTGCCATCGTGGGAGTGCCAAATTTGTGCGCCGGTTACATTGTTGCGGGTGGCGGCATAGAGCATGTTATCGAAAATCACTAGGCTGCCGATATGAATATTATCCGCCTCGCCAAAACCATTGGCGTTGACCTTTGCCCAGGAGGTGCCGTTGGCGGTGCGCCAGATTTCCGCGCCTTCGGTTTCGTTTTCGCCCGCAGCATACAGATAACCATTGAAGATCGCGAAAGTGTTCACGTAACTGTTATTGGGATTGCCGTTGCCCCCCGTGACTACTCTGGCCCAATTGCCAGGGTTGCCGGTGCTGCTGCGCCAGATTTCGCAGCCCTGGTTGGCATTGCCGGTGCTCGCATAAATTTGGTTATTGAAGACGGCGAAGCGTGCTATCGCCATATTGCTGCCATTGCCAAAGCCATCGTTGGTGACTTCGTTCCAGGTAGTGCCATCGGGTGAGCGCCAGATTTGCCCCGGCGCGCCACTCCAGGCGGTGCCCGCATAAAGTTGCCCGTTGAATTCGATCAGATCGGTGACCGTGGGGTTGACGTTGGTGTAAACGTTGCTCAAGCCAAAATCACTGACCGCTTCCCAGGTATCCCCATCCGGGCTGCGCCAGACTTGGGCGCCCAGTTCCCAGTTGGAAACTCCGGCGTAAAGTTGCTCGCCGAAAATTTCGAGCGTGGCAACCCCTGCGCTGTTGAATCTGCCAAAACCATTGAGGTTGACCTGCTGCCAGTTGGGCACGCCCAAGGCAAATTTTTGGATGCGGAAGTTATCGAAATCGGCCACAAACACGTTACCCTGGTGATCTACATCCACCGCGGCGGCCCTTTTGAACTGGGAAGTGTGGGTGCCCCATTGCCCGCCGATGGTGGTCAGGTAGGCTCCGCTGGCATCGAAAACCTGCACGCGCTGATTCCAGCCCGCAATGTAAACCCGCCCGGCGGCATCCACAGCCACATCTTCGGGGTTGACATCGGAGAATTGCTCGCTGCAACTCCCGGTGGTGCCAAAGGTCATCGCATAATCCAGATTGCTATCGAATTTCTGCACGCGGCAGTTCCAGGAATCGGCCACGTAGAGATTGCCAGCGGCATCCACCTCCACGCCGTTGGGGCAACGGAGATGATCTTCATCATCCCCGGCAACCCCGGTTTCGCCGATGGTATCCATGTAGGTGAGGTTTGAATCGAACACCTGGACGCGCTGGTTGTTGCAATCGGCCACATAGAGGTTGCCGGATGGGCCGACGGCGATGCCGGAGGTTCCGGCGAAATCATAATCGCCGCTGCCGTAGCCGTTCCCCAGGGTGGCCTCGAAATCTCCGTCCGGGGTATAGATTTGCACGCGGTTGCCATCGGCTACATAAATTTTCCCCGCGCTATCACTGGCGACGCCGAAGGGGAAGTTGAAGTGTTCGTTATCCCAGGCATCCACGCCGGGCGTGCCTGCCGACCAGAGCAAGGTTCCGGCGGGATCAAATTTTAGCAGGCGGTTACCAGCTTGTTCGATAACGATGAGATTCCCTGCGGGGTCCGTGGCCAGCCGCGGGCCATTGAAGTGATTCTCATCGGTGATGTAGGGGACAAACTCCTCGCCAAGATAAACCCCAATCAGGGTTCCATCCGCTTCAAATTTTAAAACCACATCTTCGTAAGGCGCAGAAGCATAGACATTGCCGAGCGAGTCGAGGGCAACATCCTGAAAGCCATAGGGTGCGCTGGCGAAATCACTACAAACGCCGCTGGAGGTGCATTTGCGCAGGGTGCCGCTGAGTTGGGTGATGAAGATGTTGTCGCTGCCATCAGCGGTGATGCCAAGGGGGTAACTCAGGCCGGTGTCGAAAATGGTACAGGCCCAACCGCTGCTGTAGCTGCAGCGTTGCACGCGCCCGTTTTCAGTATCGGTGATATACAGGCGATTGGAACTGTCGAGGGCGATGCGGGAGGGGCGGTTGAAGTAGCCTGCGGTATCGGAGATCACATCGGTAACCCCGATAGTGGAACTGTAAACCGGGGTGCCACCGCTGATATCAAAGACCTGAACGCGCTGGTTATGGGTGTCGGCGATGAACAGGTGGTCGCTGTCATCGAAGATGATCCCGCGGGCGCCT
>DOTA01000361.1 GCA_003513015.1 Chloroflexota bacterium | reverse complement strand
GCCGCCGTAGATGGATTGATCATCTCCACGCCCAATTACACACATTTAGAAGTACTACGGGTAGCTGCGAAATCAGGCAAACATATTTTCTTAGAAAAACCAATGGCCACCACCGTACCAGATGCCTATGAAATCCTAAAAATCTCCCAGGATTACCCGGCTGTTCTACAGATTGGTTTACAGTACCGCTACAAAGCAATGTATGTCGAGGCGATCCACGAAGCCCAGGAACGCAAATCTCTTGGGGAGCTAAAAATGGTCAGCATTTTAGAACATCGTTTCCCCTTCCTCGATAAGGTCAACCAGTGGAATAAATTCTCCAAATATTCGGGAGGCACCTTGGTGGAGAAATGCTGCCATTATTTTGACCTGCTTAATTTGTTTGCCCAGGCCAGACCTAAAAAAGTGTTTGGCACCGGTAGCCAGGCAGTGGCTTTCACCGATTTCGAATATAAAGGTGAAAAATCGGATATTTTGGATAACGCTTTCGTGACAGTTGAATATGCCAATGGTGTCCGGGCCAGTTTTAACCTCTGTATGTTTGCGCCGGTATATTATGAAGAGATCATCCTGGTAGGGGACGAAGGCCGCCTGAAAGCCTATGACGAAATGCCTTTATACCCAAGCGACCAACCGAAAAATTACCTGGAAGTATCACTGGGTGTAGATAAGCCGTCTCGGTACAGTAAGCCATGTTATCCGGAGATGATTTCCGAGAGTGGGCACAGCGGAGCTACCTTCTACGAGCATGTCAACCTGATCGACAATATTGAAGGCAAACCAACCCAAACTGCTACCGTCGAGGAAGGTTTCTGGGCAGTTGTCGTAGGCGCGGCGGCTGAAGAATCCGTAAAGACCGGGCAGCCTGTTGTGATTAACGAGATGCTCGAACGCAATGGGATCCCGCTATAGCCAATTCACTCCCAAAAGGAAACCATCATGGATATTGGAATTCAATCGAATTTATGGAACGCCGAATATCACCGTGAAAAACGGCTCCAAATGTTGGCGGAGATTGCCCAGGCCGGATACGCCGGGATCGAAATTGGCGCGCATCGTTTCGAGAATCTTGACCATCCACAGGAATTTCTGACTCAGGTTCAGCGTGTTGGCCTGCAAGTTGCCGGAATCCACACCCTGGGGAAATTCTATCTGGACGGGGATTTAACCTACCCTACGCAGGCTGCGGATTTTGCCCAGGCTACGGAATCACCCTTCATGCTGGTCAGCGGTGAGCGCACCGCCGGCCGCTCTCGCTCAGACTATGAGCGCATGGCCGAAATCTTCAATCAAGTTGGCGAAATCTGCCAACAGCGCGGTTTAACCTATTGTTATCACAACCACTGGTGGGAGATCGAAAATGATCAGGCCGAACTGCACACCCTGCTGGAGTTGACCGACCCTGCTTTGGTGTCGCTCTGCCTGGATATTGGCTGGGTGCAACGTGCCGGGTACGATCCGGCCGTAATCAGCACCGAATTCATAGAGCGGATTCGCTATTTCCACATCAAAGATACGGTGACTGAAAAATTCACCGATCTCGGTGAAGGCGAAGTGGATTTTCCGGCCTGGTGGCAGGCCAGTGCAGGGAAAGGTGATTTTTACCTGACTCACGAGCGCGATGAAGTGCTGCCCCAGGCGTTCGAAAGCGCCCGCGCCAGCCGGGATTATCTCAGGACGATTGGGTTATGAGCAAAATGCTCGGCGTTTGTGTCGTTGGCTGCGGCCACATGGGGCAGATTCACGCCCAGGGTTGGCAGGCCATCCCCGCAGCCAAAGTGATTGCGGTGGTGGATGCTTTGCCAGAACGCGCCCAAAAGTTGGCGCGCTTATTGGATTGTGCCCCCTACACAGATTACACCGCGGCCATCTCCCGCCCGGATGTGGATGTGGTTTCGGTCTGCATACCTACGTGTTATCACGCTGAAGTTACCATCGCCGCCGCCGAACTCGGTAAACACGTACTTTGTGAAAAGCCGATTGCCCTCACGCTTATAGATGCTGATCGCATGATTGCTGCCGCACAGGCAAATCAGGTCAAACTGGGGCTGGGGTTCATGCGCCGCCACACACCGGTGCTGGCTGATCTCAAAGCGCGCCTGGCAAACGGCGAATTTGGACACCCTGTGATGTATCACGCTGCAGATGTGCGCGAACTACGTCCTAAACGCGAAATGCACGATGCCCGCGCCAACGGCGGACCGGTGATCGATATGGCTGTCCACCTGATCGATGTGTGGAACACCATCTTCGATTCGGCCCCGGTTTCAGTTTCGGCACAAGGTTTCGCACTGGGAAAAGACCGGCCAGAAATTGCCCACCTCGGAGAGATCGCGGTGGATACCGCTTCGATCCAGGTGCGCTACGCTTCGGGAGATGTGGGCGTTTTTGTGGTGAGTTGGGGATTGCCTCCCAAAGTCAATCCAGAAAACCAGCCTGATCAATTCTTTGGGCCGGAAGGCCTCGGCGAAATCTATTACGCGGCAGGCAAGCAAGAACTCCGCAGCCTGCGCGAAAACGGCTTCTGGCAAACGCTGGCAATTTCCCACGAAAACATGTACAACCGGCAGATCGCGGCCTTCGCTCGTTGGGTTTTGACCGATGAACCTTTTCCCGCGACCGGTGAAGACGGAAAGCTGGCCTTGAAAGTGGCTCTGGCCGCTCTAGAGTCGATTCGCATCGGCGAAACCGTTCACCTATAAACC
>DOTA01000014.1 GCA_003513015.1 Chloroflexota bacterium | reverse complement strand
GGCACCTTGACCGCCATCCATTCGCAGGGAAAGGATTATAGCCAAGCGGATGTTGAATTGCTCGAAACCATCGCCAGTCAGGCTGCGATTGCGATTACAAACGCGCAACTTTTTGAGGAAATTCAACAACTCGCCGAAACCGATGAGCTGACCAAGATCAACAACCGCCGTCAACTTTTTAGATTGGGTGAACAGGCCTTCAATCACGCAAAACGGTACAATGAACCGTTCGCAGTCATTATGTTGGATATCGACAATTTCAAACAAGTCAACGATACCTATGGGCACGCCACAGGGGATATAGTTTTAGGGGAACTGGCGCAACATACCCTGGAAAACATCCGTGAAGTGGATATTGTAGGACGCTACGGCGGCGAAGAGTTCGTCATCATCATGCCCAACACCACGCTTGAACAGGGGATCGAGATTGCCCAACGCCTGCGGCAGCAGGTGGAAAATGCACGCTTCTCTTCAAGTGCTGGAGCGATCAAAACAACCATTAGCCTGGGACTGGCTGCGTTAAATATGCAAACTCCCAATTTAGCGGCCCTCATCGACCGGGCTGATACAGCTTTGTATCAGGCAAAAAATGAGGGAAGGAACCGCGTAGCCTTCAACCAATAAATGAGCTATCTTCCGGGGGGAGAAAAAATTCAAAAAACGGGCAATACTTCAAATTTCGCTCCAATTACAACCGAATTAATCGGAGAATGTTATAATCTGGCGAAGTTGAAGGGAACCGAATCATGTGTGAGAACTGTAGTGTTGATACCCTGGTTATCTTAAATGTAACCAACGAACAAGTGGATGATCTGGCAAAACAACTTGTCAAGAATGAGTTTTATTTTACGCGGGTAGCCAGCAGTGGCGGCTTTTTGAATTATCCCAACACCAGCCTTTTAATCGGCATTGCCTACAATCGTCTGGATGATCTCAAAAAACTGATCTTTCAGTGTTGCCGCAGGCGCATCGCGCATATTGCTACCCAATCGCACGCAGAATCATACCCGCATCATAGCCAACCGGTGATCATCGAAGCCGAAATCGGCGGAGCCAGCTACCAAATCCTGGCGGTTGAGCATTTTGAGCAGTTCTAGAGGAAGTTATCAATGAAATTGATCCTGGCCGTTGTCCGTGATACCGATAGTGAAGCTGTTATTCAGGCGCTGCTCGAAAACGAGTATCGTGTCACGCGTCTCGCCAGTTCAGGGGGATTCTTGCGGCGAGGAAATATGACCCTGATGATTGGAGTCGATGAAGGCCAGGAACAATCCATTATCGATCTGATGAAAAAAACGGTCGGCCCACCCGAAAAAGAGCAGCACAGCGTGACCATTTTCATTCTAAACGCGCTCGGTTCTGAGCAATTTTAGAGATTTCACAATCCAACACAGAGAATCATGAAATTTTCCCGTCCCGCACGCAGGCAGCGCATCCGTCTGCGGATGACGATGGAACGTGTCGCCGCAGGGGGACGCTGGCTGGTTGAGTTTCCCCGTGAAACCCAACAAAATCTGCGAAATTTTTTCTATGATGGCGTCTTTGCTTCGGCCAGCGATGCCATCACCCTCACCTTTCTAACGCTCTATCTGTTGGCATTGGGGGCCAGTAGCGCCGATATTGGCTGGTTGAATGCCATCTCCAGTATAGCAGCAGTAATTTTATTGCTTCCCGGAGCCATGCTGGTGGACCGTTTTGGCCAGCGCAAAAAGACCGTGGTCATCGCTGGGGGCTGGTTCGGGCGACTGCCGCTGTTATTGATGGCTCTGATCCCTTTCTTTGCCAAAGGCTCCACAGCAATTTACATCCTGATTGCCCTTAAAGTGGTTTTGGATGGCGCACGCAATTTAGCACTCCCGGCCTGGGTTTCACTCACCGCCGATATTGTGCCGCTCTCCTGGCGCGGGCGCTACTTTGGCAATCGCAACCTGATGATGGGTATTTCCGCCATGATCGTGACGGCCATCATCGGCGAACTCATCACTCGGATTGGAACCCCTGGCGGGTACCAGTGGGCAATTGGGTTGGCCTTTGCCATCGGGATGATCTCCACCTTTTTCTTTTCCCGCATCAACGAACCAGCCACCTCTGAAAAGCACCCATCGACCTCACGCTACTCACTCAAAGCCTTGCGCTCCACGCTCCAAGGCGACCGAAAATTTTTGGTTTTTTGCATCTACACCGCGCTCTGGACTTTCTCCCTAAACACCGCCGGGCCGTTCTTCGCGGTCTACCATGTGCAAACTTTAGGCGCAACCGCCTCGATTGTGGGCATCACCACCATCGTCACACGCATCTCGGCCCTGCCGGCACAGCGCTTTTTAGGCCGGTTGGCCGATCAGTGGGGTTCTCGCAAGCTGACCTTGGTATCAGGGTTTCTGGTGCCAATTTTGCCGTTCATGTGGTTATTCATTCACTCGCCTTGGGGTGTGATCCCGGTCAATATTCTTTCGGGCGTTTTTTGGGCGGGATACAATCTGGCGGTTTTCAATTTGATGCTGGAAATGTCCCCCGATCAGGAACGAGCCAAATATTCGGCCCTTTATCAAATCGCTGTTGCAGGGGCGGCGGCCATCGGGGCCGCCTTCGGTGGCATGGTCGCCAACCAGTGGGGCATCCCGGTTTTGTTTGTAATTTCCGGGGTGGGGCGTTTCTTATCGGCTCTTTTCTTCCTGGTGGTGCTTTATCGCAAAATGCCGGAGGCGGATTCCGTTACGCCTTTCTCGGAGATTGCGCTACCATCCCCAGAATCAACCAACCCCACGGGAGAGATTCCGCTCCCTGAAGAAGCGCCGAAACCCGCATCTGAAGAAGCGGTTGTCCCTGACCCCTCAGAAAATCCCAACCCCGAAAGTCAAACCGAGAAGCTTACCCCGCCACTGCCTGCACCCGACGCTGATTAAGCGCCAGCCATAGCATCCAAAGCACGCCAAAAACCAGGGTCAATCCACTCATCGCCCACAACATGCCTGTGATCCCCAGCGCGGGATGATCTAACCCCCAGCCGCCCACATAAGAGGCCGCCGCCGCCATCAGGGTTTGGAAGGCAAATTCAGTAGAGAAAACCCGCCCGCGCACCCGGTTGGGCAGCAGTTGCAGCAACAATTGAGTCGAGAAAACCCAAATCAGCCCGCCGCCAAAGCCGCGCAAAAAGGTTCCAACCAGCACCAAGCCAAAACCCGGCAAGGGCGCTGTAATCATCAAGCCCAAGGCGGTGACAAAAAAGGCAATGGCAATGGCACGGCGCATGGGCTGCTCGCGGTCTCCGGTGAACTTGCGCGCCCAGATCGGCCCCAGGCCGGTGCCGATCCCCACCACGGCGTATAAAATCCCCAGGCTTGTGCTGCCGCCCTCGCCAATCACATAAACCTGCTCGGCCAGGCGTACCTGAATGACCTGAAAAGCGCCTGTCGCCGCCAGCGAGATCGAGGCCTTCAACAACGAAACTGCCAAAATGCCGCGATTCAGCTTGAGATAACGGAGCC
>DOTA01000195.1 GCA_003513015.1 Chloroflexota bacterium | reverse complement strand
TCCGATCCCGAGGTGATGGCGGCACAAGTGCCGCAGTTATATGCAGCATGCCATCGAGATGAGTAATAATAAGAGCAGGAATACCACAAAATCAATTGTAAAACCGGGGATGGACAGGGATAAACAAAAACAGAAAATCCCGTTCATCTCTTCTCATCCCCGGCGAATTAGATTGAGGCGACTTTTATCGATGGTTAAATTTACCGAAAATTAAAGCCACATTATGCCCACCAAAACCAAAGGAATTTGAGAGAACATAATTCACTTTTGCAGCACGAGCCTGGTTGGGCACATAGTCCAAATCACAAGCGGGGTCGGGCGTATCCAGGTTGATCGTTGGGGGAATGAGGCCAGTTTGCAACACCTGCACGCAGATAGCGGTTTCCAGCGCTCCCGCGCCGCCGAGGAGATGCCCGGTCATAGATTTGGTGGAACTAATCGGGACGCTAGTAGCGCATTCCCCGAAGGCGCGACGGATGGCTTGGGTCTCTGCGGAATCCCCCGAGGGCGTGGCGGTGCCATGGGCGTTGATGTAGCCTACCTGCTGGGGCGTTAGCGCGGCTCTCTCAATCGCCAGCGAGATACAACGGGCTGCGCTGATCCCTGCGGGGTCCGGGGAAGTCGGGTGCAAGGCATCGGAAGTCCCCGCGTAACTGAGCACTTCGGCCAAGGGCTGCGCACCGCGGGCCAGAGCAAATTCCAAGTCTTCTAACAAGATGATAGCCCCCCCCTCTGACATTACAAAACCATCGCGCGCCAGATCAAAAGGACGGCTGGCCGCAACTGGTTCAGCATTGCGATGCGAGAGCGCCCGCATGCGGTCAAAAGCCGCAATGCCGATGGGTGTAACGGAGGCTTCGAAGCCACCCGCAAAAATCGCTTGGGCATGACCGCGCACGATGGTTTCAAAAGCGGTGCCAAGCGCATCTGCCCCGGTGGCACAGGCGGAACCCACCCCGAAACTGGGGCCGCGTGCCCCGGTTCGCAGGGCAACGTGCACGCCGGGCGTATCCACAGTGATGCTGGGGATCAGAAAGGGGCTGACGCGGCGCGGCCCTTTTTCGCGCAGAGTATCCAGTTCGGCCGTATAAGTTGAGATGCCACCAACACCCGAACCAATGATTACGCCAATCTCGTCGGCGTTGCTCGCGTCGATGCGAAGTTTGGATTGTGACATAACTTGATCCAAAGCGGCGATGGCAAACTGCGAAAAACGATCAGTACGACGGGTATCTTTGGCGGGCATATAATCGAGTGGATCAAAACCCCAGGCTTCACCGGCAATGCGGACATCAAAACCATCCGTATCGAATAATGTAATCGGGCTGATACCGGATTTGCCAGCAATCAGGTTTCCCCACATAGCAGCAATATTTAAACCCACTGGCGAGATAATTCCCATGCCGGTGATGACAACGCGTTTTTGTTCCATGATTGTGAGTTTCCTTTCGATGATGGGGGTATCGCTAATCATGCAATTATTCCACAACCAGGCTGTTTTCGGGAAAAATCTGTGAAAATCTAAAAAATCCCCCCTTTGCCAGGAGGGATTTCGTTGATATGAAAAGGATGTTCAGAATTTGGGTTTAATTTTGCCCGGTGGACTCTTTATGTTCGCGCACCAATTCCCGGCGCAAGATTTTGCCAACGTTGGTTTTCGGTAATTCAGTCCGGAATTCAACCTCACTGGGGATTTTGTATTTCGCCAGTCGATCTTTGCACCAGGCCCGAATTTCTTCGGCATCGGCTTGCTCTCCAGGCTTGAGCACCACCCAGGCCTTAACGGTTTCACCCCGGTAGGGGTCTGGGACGCCGGCAACGCCCACATCCATAACCTTGGGATGATCCATGATGACCTCTTCAACCTCGCGCGGCCAAACCTGGAATCCACCCGGTTTCATAAGCTCTTTCTTGCGATCCACAATGTAGAAATAGCCGTCTTCATCCATACGGGCAATGTCGCCGGTGAACAACCAGGTTTTGCCGTCCTTTAGCTTACGGAGCGTGTTGGTGGTCTCGGTTGGCATGTTGTGATAGCCCTTCATCACGTTCGGGCTGTTGATGACTATTTCACCGATCTCACCGATGGGCATTTCAGTCTCGCCATCATCCAGGCTAATGATTTTGCAGTCCACATCCGGAAGGGGTAGACCAATCGAACCAGTGCGGTTTTCTCCCAACAATGGGTTGCAGTGCGTGGCAGTCGGCGCTTCAGACAGGCCGAAGCCTTCGAATACCTTGCCGCCGGAGAGCTCTTCGAATTTTTCCTTGGTTTCTCTCATCAGCGGTGCCGAGCCGGAGATGCAGGCCTTGATGGATGAAAGATCATATTTCCCGGCCAGTACATCGGGGTGGTTGTTGAGTGCATTGTACAAGGTAGGCACGCCGGGGAAGATAGTGGGTTTGTACTTGGAGATATTTTCAAGGTTATCTTTCAAATCCTTCGCGTTAGGCACCATCACCAGGCTGGCGCCAGAGGCCATACCGAAAAGCATGCCTGCTACCATGCCGTATACATGAAAGAGCGGGATGGCCATCAGAACGACTTCTTTACCTTCTTCGATGTTGGTCATCCATAGTTTGATCTGAAGTGCGTTGGCAAGTACATTGAAATGGGTAGCAATTGCTCCCTTTGAAACGCCCGTGGTCCCGCCCGAGTACTGGAACAGGGCCGTATCATCGGGGGCAATTTCGAGCTTTGGTCGAGCCGAAGGCTCATATTTGGCGATCAGGTCTTGCATCTGATATTCATTCTCGCCTAGCGGGGCATCCAGCCTGAATCCGCCTTTCTTTTCCTTGGCTAGCGTGAATAACAGGCGTAGCACGGGTGGCAGAGTCTCTTTGAGGTTGGTCACGATCAATTTCTTGATCTTGGTCTTGGGCTGCGCGGCCTTGATGGTCTTGTAGAAGTTGGTCATCACGAACATTACTTCGATGCCCGCATCACTGGCCTGATACTCAATTTCGGATGCCGTATAAAGTGGGTTGGTTGCTACAACGACGCCACCTGCCTTTAGAATACCGAAGTAGGCCATTACGAACTGCGGGGTGTTGGGCATGAAAATACCAACCCGGTCGCCTTTCTTTACGCCCAAATCGGCGAGCGCGGCGGCCATGCGGTCGGTAATCTCGTTCATTTCTTTATACGTAATGATTGCCCCCTTGAAGATTGTGCAGGGTTTGTCAGGATACTTTTCTGCAGACTCCTCCAGGAAGTGATACAGCGGTTTCTTAGGATAGTCAATTGTTTTAGGAACGCCTTTATCATAGTTGGCGAACCAAGGACGATCAGTCATGGTGTCTCCTCCTTTAGAACGAATAGTTAGAGTATGGCGATGTATAAATAGTATATAACAGGATAGATTCGAAAGTCAATCAATGATTTAACTTTTAAAGGACTAATTTGACAGGATTCTGTTTTGCATATCCCATAATTGCCGAAACAAGCCGCCTCGTTCTAACAATTGGGCCTGCGTACCACACTCAATGATTTCTCCTCGCTCTATTACCAGGATTTTGTCTAGGTTTTCTAACCCTATTAGGCGATGGGTGATCAATAGCGTCGTCTTGTCTTGCATTATTCCGAACAGAGTCGCCAGTACATGTTTCTCAGTTAGTGGGTCGAGATTGGCAGTGGGCTCATCCAGGATCAAGATGGGCGCATCCTTTAGCAATGCACGAGTGATTGCCAGCCGCTGGCGCTCGCCACCCGAAAGACGCAATCCTTGTTCGCCGATGAAGGTATCGTATCTTTTTGGCAATCCCATGATGAAATTGTGAATCTGTGCTTGTTGTGCTGCGCGCACAATCTCTTCTGCAGATGCAGACGGACGTGCCAATCGCAAGTTATCGCGAATGCTGGCGTTGAAGAAATATGAACTTTGCGGAACGGCAGCGCAACGCCCTCGGACTTCATCTTGCTCCAGTTCATGCAATGATTCTCCGCCCAAACGGATATCTCCCAAACTGTACTCCCAGAACCTGAGCAATAGACTAATGAGAGTGGTTTTGCCCCCACCACTTGGCCCGACGATTGCAAGTGAGTTTCCAGATTCAAGTTTGAAACTGATATCTTGAAGGGCAGGGACAGTTTGGTTGGGATAGCTAAAAGAGAGATTGGAGAATTCNNCATCTACAATCTCAAATAACCTTCCTGTCGCCGCCTGCACGCTCTCCCACATTTGCGCGGCAAGGGGTAAGGGCATGACAGCCTCGAAGGAAGCCAGGGTCAGAAGGGTCAGTGTGCCGAGCATCACGCCTGCTAGTCGTCCATCGCTCACTAATGGAATTGTCAGCACGAGCACGGTCCACATACCAAGGTTGGTAAGTAGAACTGTCAGTGCGGAGTGCAGTCCGCTGATGCGCGCCATGCGTTTTTGTGTCTGTCCAAAATCCTGACTGATAAGGGCAATTTTTCTGGCGTGATTGTAAGCATGGCCAAAGGCCAGGATATCAGCCAAGCCCTGGATGCCGTCCACCAGATGGGTGTTTAGGTCAGCGCGCAGGGTTATGATGGCTTTGCCAGGTTTGCGGCTTAAAAACAGGGATGAGAGTGGTAGTAACAGGCCAAGGCTGAGAAAAAAGCCAATCAAAACGGCTGCAAGTAGCGGGTAGAAAGATGCGAGGTAGACGGCTGTCCCAGTTCCAATTATCAGCGCAACCAGTGGTGGGGAGACCACGCGCACGTAGAAATTTTCCAATGTTTCCACATCTCCAACGATGCGGGCCAGTAAATCCCCGGTATGGTAGTCCATCAGGCGGGCAGGGGCAAGTGGTTCTAGTTTTTCGTAGAACCAGACACGCAAACGTGAGAGCAACTGGAAAGTGACATCGTGGGATACTAAACGCTCCAGGTAACGAAAAACGCCGCGGCTGATGCCGAAGAAACGCACGCCCACGATGGCAACCTGTAACTCAGCCACGGAGGGATGCAACGCTGCGGTGGAGATTAGCCATGCCGATGTGCCCATCAGCGAGATATTGGCACCAATGGTAAGCGCGCCTAACAACACGGAAAGTGCGACCCATTTCCAGGAGCCGGTGAGGAAGGAGAGCAGGTGAGAAAGGGTGTCGGATTTTCGATTTTCGATTGATGATTGACGGATGGTGGTTGGTAGTCGGTGGTCAGCGGTTAAAGGTTGGGATGTTCGGTCTGATTCTTGATTTGCGCCTACTTTTAACCATCCGCCTTCATTCTGCAGAACGTTCACCATTCCCGCATAAGTACCATTCATCGCCATCAGCTCACTGTGCGTGCCTTGTTCCGCGATCTGGCCTTTTTCGAGTACGATGATCTGGTCGGCCTGGAAGACGGTGTTCAGGCGGTGGGCAATCGTAATGACAGTTTTTCCCTGCATTAATTGTCGCGTAGATTTTTCAAGAAAAACTTCGGTTTCAGGGTCGAGGTTTGATGTAGGTTCATCTAGGATCAAAATAGGAGCGTCTTTCAGAAAGGCGCGCGCCAGGGCAAGACATTGCGTCTGACCACCGCTGAGCCGGGCGCCTTCTTCACCGATGACGGTCTCGTAGCCATCGGGCAGCGATGTGATGAATTCGTGCAGGTTTGCAACCTTTGCAGCAGTAATGAGTTTGTCTTGGCTTGCGTTTGGCTTCCCAAGACGGATATTGGCAGCGATGGTGCCGTGGAAGATGTAAGGTTTTTGAGGTACCCATGCGATGGATTCGGAGGAGGGTGGGCTAATGAATGTGGAATGTGTCTTGTCAGTAGTGGAGATTTGACCAGATGAAGGTTGGATGAAGCCTAACAGCAAATTAACCAACGTGCTTTTCCCCCCGCCACTGGGGCCGACCAGGGCGATTTGCTGACCTGTCTGAATTTGAAAGTTAATGTTTTGAAGGGCTGGGGTGAACTCACCTGGGTAGGTGAAAGAAACTTTTTGGAAAGAAATTGATTTAATTTTGCTCTCACCACTTCCCCCCTCTCTCTGAGGTAGAGATGATGGGAGTGCGTGGGTGTCTAAAATATCAAAAATTTGCCGCGCCGCGCTCGTTCCCGCCATACCCGCATGGAAACGCAGGCCGAGCATCCGCAAAGGCAAGTAGAACTCGGGGGCTAGGATGAGCAAGAAGAATGCCTCGCGAAATTCCATTTTGGCATACATTAGGCGCAGGCCGATTTCCACTGCGATAACGGCAGTGCTGAGTGTGGTTAGCAATTCCAGTGTCAGTGCGGACAGGAAGGTGATACGCAGCACGCTCATGGTTGTATCGCGGAACTGCTCGCTAACCTTTTCGATGTTCTTCACGTGTGGCTTGGACTGGCTGAAAATCTTGAGCGTGGTCAGCCCTTGCAGACTATCGAGAAAATGTGCTGAAAGATAGCTGAGAGTCTCGTACTGGCGATTGGTGACAATCTCCGCGCCTTTGCCAATTAGAACCATGAAGAATGGGATGAGTGGCGCAGTTACGAGCAAGATGATGCCAGAAAGCAAATCCAACGGGAAAACAAAAAGCAAGATGGAAAATGGAACGAGTGCCGTTATGACCAGTTGTGGCAGGTACTGACTGAAATATGCATCCAATGCTTCAATACCCTCAACAGCTGCTGTGGTCAGTTCGCCGGTTCGTTCGGCGCGAGTATATGCGGGACCAAGCTTCTGTATATGGGTGAATAGACGTTCACGAAGATTGGTTTTTACGCGTACCGCCACAGTGTTTGCCCAGACTTCATTCAGCCAGGTCAGCAATGCTCGGCCGGCGATGACGAAGAGCATGATGCGCAGTAAATCCCAGACCTGGGGAAGAATTTGATTTTTGATGAAAATGTTGTTGACGGTATTGCTCAGTAACCAGGCCTGCCAGATGGTCAATAGGCCAGCCAAAAGTCCGGAAAGAACCGTTAATGTCAGGCTGAAACGGGTGTCGCGGGCAAGGGATAGCAGTCGGCGGTGCATGGGTTGATTATAAATGCGTAGGGGCAGGTCTCAGACCTGCCCCGAGCGGTTTGGTATTGGAGATGGTTAGTATGTCAGCGTTTTCGGGTCAGTCGAAACGCGCTTGCGGAAAATCCAGTAGGTGTATCCCTGATAGGCTAATATTATTGGCACGAAAATCAGCGCCACAACAGACATAACTTGCAGCGTGTACGGCGAGGACGAGGCGTTGTAAATCGTCAAACTGTACGATGGGTCTGTACTGGAAATCATCACCCGCGGGAAGAGCAGCATGAAAAAGCTGACCTGTGTGAGCACCAAATGCAGGGCGGTCATAGCAAAGGCCCAGCCGTCGTTTTTGCGGGGCAGGAAAACCATGCCGACCAGTGCGATTGTCACAATGGCGCCGAGCGGATAGATACCCGGGTCGATGCCTAAATGGGCGATGAAGTCGGTGGCAAAGAATGTCCAGGTTGCATAAATAAGCACCACGATCATGGCCGGACCCCAGAGCTTGCGCGCCAGGGAGCGGGCACGTTCCTGCATTTCACCTTCCAGTTTCAGACTGAGGAAGATGCTGCCATGCAGGGCAAACACTGCCAAGGCCATCAGGCCGCCCACGAGAGTGTAGCCATTGCCGTTGATCAGCAGGGTCAGTAGGTTGCCGGTGAAGTTCATGTTGATGTCAATCGGTACACCAGCAGCCAAGTTGGCGAAAGCCACGCCGATCAGCAGGCCCGGGATGAGCGAACCGAAAAAGATNNGATGAACCAGATGGTTTGAAGGATTTCGTGAGTCATCACATTCTCCTTTAGTCTTGTGCACCGAGCAGAGCAGGGTCACCGATCACACCCTTGTCAGTGGCGTCGGGGCCGGCCTTGGCAAAGCGGGATAGCAGGTAAACATCAGCCACCATTAGGGTAGCATAAATGACTACAAAGCCGATCAAGGTGATAAGCACCATACCACCCGTTACATTCGGTGAATTGGCATCCTCGGTTCTCAACAATCCCTGTACGATCCAGGGTTGGCGCCCCACCTCGGTCAGGATCCAGCCGCTAGAGTTG
>DOTA01000283.1 GCA_003513015.1 Chloroflexota bacterium | reverse complement strand
TCAAAAAACTGGTTGCCAGCCTCAAAGAAAGCCTCATCACCGCACGGGAGAGTTTACAAACCGGGGCCGAACAACGCTTGCGCGCCAGCACACTCAAATTCGTTCAAAGCCTGCACCTGGCCTCGCCCCTTTTTGCCTTAGACGAAATTGTCATCCCACCACAATTGCTGGCACCGCCAGTAATGTTTGTTCCGGGGCAAGAACCACCCCTGGATTATGTTGTAGAAAACATAATCCCCTTTATGCCTGAATTTCCTGAGCTGGCTGGGGCGTACAGCGGCCACACCATCCCAATTGAAAAAGTTTTGTTAGGGGGAACCAACTTGATTATCACCGGAAAACCCGGTAGTGGAAAAACCACCGCACTGGCTTATCTGGCTTCCAAATTGGCACGCCGCGACCCAACCCTTGAAGATCTTCAAGACCATCTACCAATTTTCCTGCATACCAACGAACTAAAACTGCCTGTTGAAAACGGTACCCCTTTCCTCGATCCGATTATTGCCGCGCTCACCGCTCGCTCCTCCGCGCTAGGGCAGGCCCGGCTCCCCGAAGCACTGAAACTTGCTTTTCGCGATCAGCGGGTGATCTTGTTAATCGATGGCTATGATGAAATCACAACCGAAGCAGCCCAAACCGCCACGGATTATTTAGCAGAAATCTTGCAAGAATACCCGGAAACCCGCCTCGTAGTGACTGCTGATCCCCAATTTGTGGATGGTCTCGTTAACCTGGGGTTGGTGCCCATCCCCATGGCAGCCTGGAATCGCCGCCACCAGGCCCAATTTATTCAGCAATGGAGCAATTTGTGGAAGCGCTTCGTTCAACTTGCCTCATCCGATAGCATCGCCATCGATCCCATTTTGCTTAATGGCTGGCTTCTCAACGATAATGCAGCCCTCAATCCTTTGGAATTTACCCTTAAAGTATGGTCAGTCTACGCAGGTGACGCCCGCGGCCCCAAAGGCACCGACGCCATTGAAGCCTATCTCCGGCGTATGTCTGTGGGGATCACCAAAGCCCGCTCTGCCCTAGAATATATCTCCACACAGATGATTGTAACCATGCGGAGTTCCTTCACTCAGGCAGAAGCGCAAAAATGGACATCTAGCTTCGATTCCGATGCCGTTGAGGGCGCCGGCCTCGCGATGGTTTCTGATACCGAAATTAAATCCGATTCCCGAGAAATCACCATTCCCCGCGTGCTTTCCGATCTCACCCGAAACGGATTGTTAATCTCTCGTCCCGGCAATCAATTGGGGGTTGTGCACCCGCTAATTGCCAGTTATCTGGCTGGAACCTCGCTGGCTTACAGCGGTCAAGGTTCTGCCATTTTATCCCAACCAGATTGGCCCCTAAAAAAGTACACGCTCCACTATCTTGCTTCGCAGAGTGATTTGAGCAGTATGGTCGCTCAAATGCTCACCGATACAGAAGACCCGCTCTTCCGCGGCATACTCACGGTTGGGAGTTGGCTGCGCGATATCCCCAGCGATACCGAATGGCGCAAACCGATTTTACAGCACCTTGTAAATGTTTTGCAGCAAGATGCGTTACCCCTTAGTTTCAGAGCGCGCGCCCTGGCCTGCCTGGCAATTACCAACGATCCCGGCGTTGCCACCATCTTCCGGCATTTGCTGCGCTCACCCAAAGATAGCGTTGTGCAATTAGCAGCAATCGGTTGCGGTTTTATGCGCGATTCTCAAGCTGTGGCTGATCTTTCCAAACTACTTGGTGACCCCACCCGAACCGGTCAGGCGATTTGTTTAGCCCTGGTAAATATTGGCACAAAACCCGCTCTCGAGATTGCGGCTACTATTTTATTGCAAGGCGAGGAAATGCTTCGCCGGGCCGTTGCTGAAGCTTTTGCCCATCACCCCGAAGAAGGTCATCCCACCTTACGGGAAGGCAGCACGATGGATGATTTGCTGGTACGCCGTTCGGTCATTAACGGCCTGAGATTAGTAGAAGAACCTTGGGCACTCAAAATATTGGAAGAAATCCAAATTGAAGATGGTCAGTGGGTGGTGCGAAACGCAGCTGCACAAATGGTTGAAGAACTACATGATCTTGACCCCTATATTCCTCGGCCATTGCAACCCTTAGAAACTTTGCCTTGGCTGGTTGAATTTGCCAGCAAACGTGGCACAGGCATCAGCGAAGGCGAACCAGCTCGGGCAATGCTGGCAACTGTTCTGCGCGAAGGCAGCTCAGATGAATCTCTCGCTGCCCTTGATTACTACTGCCGCTTAGGGGATGAGAGAATTTTCCCGGCTATTTACCATCGGCTCTACGGCGATGATCGCGAAATCGCCGAATCTGCCTATAACACGATCTGGCATTTGGCATCAACCGGGGCTAAAATCCCCCCCCCAATTCAATTCGGATTGGGCTATTAAACAAAAAACCGGCGGGAAAGTGATCTCGCCGGTTTTTGATTTTTTACATTGGAAATCATTAAGCCAAATGCGATAGCACCTTCTGATGAGCCGTTTCAGAATCCAGGTTCAAAACAGAAACCAGCTTATCACGCCCGGATTGTCCAGCAACAATTTCAACTGAAGACTCCGAAACACCCAGAACTTGAGCAAGATAACTCTTCAAGGCAGCATTCATTTCTTCCCCAGAAGTAGCCACCAACCGGATGCGAATCGTACCATCATGCAAAATTTCTGTGATCTGGTTGCTGCTTGCGCGTGGGGTGATTCGTACTGCCAGAGCGGCCCCTTTTTGTCCATTGTGTAGATGATATTTGCGATCTGACATACTTTATCCTCAGAAAAATCGTTCAAGGTGCATTATTGTATCAACATCTTTGCTCAATTATAAACCCTTATTTCCGGTCACCTATACTTTTACCATAAGAAATAACAAAATCGTTAAGCAAAAGCGATCAAAATTCGTTTCAAAATGTAACCGATGATCTGAATCAAAACCATTAAGATTACCGGGCTGAAATCAAGCATTCCCACCAGAGGGACCACTCTGCGAATCGGGGCCAACATCGGTTCTACCAGACGATCTACCCACATTCGGAAGGGGTGAAATGGGGACATAAAATACGAAATGATCACATAAGTGAGCAGCAACAACAACAATAAAGTTGAAAGTAAATCGATGCCACGAATTAACAACAATATAATCATATTACCTCCAAATTAATTCACTGCCGCGGGCCAACGATGGCTGTCCCAACCCGCACAAGGGTTGCCCCGGATTGCACTGCCACCTCGTAATCACCGCTCATGCCCATCGAGAGTTCCGACCAGTGCGTTTGAGGAAACCGAACCGCCAGAAAATCACGCAAGCGACCTAATTCCTCAAAATATGGGCGGGATTTTTCGGGGTCAGGATCATACGGGGGCATGGTCATCAGGCCGCGCACTTCCAGGTTAGGAAAATCCACCAGGGGTGCGATCTCAGCCGCAAATTCCGGCCAGCGGGTTTCATTCCAGGCCGCCCAACCAAATTTCGTTTCTTCCCCGCTAACATTACATTCTAATAAAACCGGAATCACGCGCCCTATTTCGGCTGCAAAACCATCCAAGCGCCGAGCAAGGTTCAGGATATCAACGGATTGCACCCAAGAAAAATGCTCTGCTATAGGCCGGGCTTTGCGGCTTTGTATGTGCCCAATCATGTGCCAAGTGATCTCGCCATCCGTTAGGGCAGCAATCTTTGGCAAGGCTTCTTCTACATAATTTTCGCCCAAGTCGTGCGCTCCAGCCGCCACGACGGCTTGTAAAATTTCGAGCGGATGCCCCTTGGTGACCACTACCAATTTGATCGAATCAGGCCTCCGCCCCACGCTGCGGGCGGCCCGAGCAATTTTCTCAAGCACGCGCTGGTAATTTTCACGGATCGTTGCCGAATAATCAGCCATGTTGTGATCCATTTAGGGCAATCAAAGCGCCAAAACGACCGGTTTGTCCGCGCTCGCCTCGATGCGAATACCAATCTTCGGGATGACAGGCGGTGCATAACCCGGATATTTCGATCTGCCCCACGCCGGATTGCTCCAGCAAAAGTTGATTAGCCGCCCATAAATCGAAATAGGTGGAACCATTCTGGGATGGCAATAGGGATTCTGCCGCGCTCCCAAAGGTTTCTCGCACCCGTTGAACAACCTCCGAGCCGACCTCGTAGTGGTGTGCGGCAATTGAGGGGCCGATCCCGGCCCGAATATCTGCCGGGCAGCTGCCATACACTGCGGACATTTCATTCACCGTNNGGTCAAGATGGCATCCGCTTTTTGGTGTGGCGCATGGTGCGGCCGGGGAATGTTGCTGCAAATCACCTCAGCGCTATGGACTTGCCAGACATCAAAGACAGATTCTGGATCGCGGCCAAAAGCCTCGAAAGCCCGCACCCGGTTGCGATAAGTGTTTTCCAGATCATCACCCAAATATCCGCCCATATTGAGTGAATCCCAGGGGGCCGGGCTGACCCCACCTTGCCGCGTAAAAACGCCATGCACAAGACTGTCAGCCGCAAAACTGTCAAAAGTAAAGTAGCGGATTGAACCAGAATGGGAGAAAGACATATCAGTCGTTAGTTGTAAGTTGTGTGCAGTTCGCAAAAACTGGGGTTGTGCATCTTTTTTGCACATCAACCATCAACCACTAAGCATCAACCATTTTGCTTGATCTTAGCAATTTTGGTGGCCATTAAGCGGCGGGTATCGGCCATCGCCTCTTCAACCAGGGGGTAGCCAAACCAGGCAGTGGTAAAACCAAACAAAAAGCCTGTCAGCGTGCGCAAAAACGGTGTGCTCTCACGGTACGGCAGCCAACCGAAAATTGGCTGCAAAAAAGAAAATTCGGGCATGGCCGCCCATTGACTTAATAACTGACTGAAGCCATCCAGGGCAATCGGCATCACACCGACCAGAAGCCAGGCCCAAATCGGGAAGGATTTCCATTTGCGCCCGGTGATGGCAAACAAGATCCCAAAGAGCAGCATAGCCCCATAAATCGCCATATCGCGCTGGCACAGGGCAGTTTTATAACCCACCACTTCATTACCCAAAAAGGCGCGCGCTGCCAACAAACCGGTTTCGTCCAGGCCAGTGGCTTGATTGAATGTCAGATAGCCTTCAACACCCGCCGCAGCCCGCGGGTAAACGGGTTGTTCGCCAAATAAGAACCACGAACGATAAGCGAGTTGGTGGCACATGCCGCCGTAAATTTTATAAATAACTGTGGCAGGGAATTCCAAACCAACTTTCATCAGCACTGGTGCTAACAGGGGTAACCCCACATAAACCAAAACCATCAGGTTAATGACCAGCAAATAATGGCGTGAAAACCAATAGGTGAAGCGATCGGCCTTAGAAACTTTGGCACCGCGCGCCACCCGGTCTTGATAATCTTTGTTGCCAATTTTTTCGAGATGATTTATACGGTCGTTGGCTGCGCTCAAGGAAACCTGCAACTTCTGGCGATCAAAGGGAGCCTTGATGGTGTAAGGTCCCACTTGTACCACCGGAATTNNAACAGAGCTTCATCTTGCTCGATATCGATTTCAACCAGTTGGTGCGGGATGTTGGCCTGCAAGGCCTCTAAATCGGCTTTGGCTTGCTCGCACAGATGACAGCCCTCACGGGAATATAAAGTTACAGTTAGCAAAATTTTCTCCTATTTGGGGGTGCAGTTACTCACCCAATCCCAGATCACGCAAATAGCCATCTAATTCGGCGGCATCCATTAATCCGATATGTTGCACCCGCAGGATACCCTCACGATCTATCAAAAAACTGGTGGGGTAACCCCGCACAAGATAAAGGCGCTGAACTTCGGCTTGGGGATCAAGCAAAACATCGAAAGACAGTTTCAAATCATCCACGAAGGCTTGCACTTCGGCCTGGGATTCGGCATTATTGACCGCCACCACGGCCAGATCCGCGGGATATTGCTCGGCGCGGGCCTGAAAATCGGGCATTTCCAGGCGACAGGGAGCGCACCAGGTAGCCCAAAAATTCAAAAGAACGATTTGACCACGATAATCTTCGAGTTGGAGAGATTCTCCGGAGAGGCTGGTCAACTCAAAATCCGGGGCGGATGCTCCCGCTTCTGGAACCGGAAGTGATTCCGTTCCCAAGAGCAAATCACTCATCTTGGGCGTTTCATCAGGCTTCAAAAATCCAAAAACTATGATAATTCCCAGCCCTAAACCCAAAATCAATCCGCCGACCAACGGCATCCAACGGCGCATCGGTTGACCTAGATTCCAAAATCGACAAAAAGGCCGAAACGCGCCAGATATTCGAAGGTGCCAAAGAAGAGCATGATGCCGATAACGATGAGCAGCACGCCCATGACGATTTCGACATAGTACATCACTTTGCCGTATTTGCGCAAAATGGTGGTGACCCAACCAATGCCCAATGCCGCGATCAGGAAAGGAATTGCCAGCCCGATGGAATAAGCCGTGAGCAGCAGCGCGCCTTGATAGGTGGAACCGCCGCTAAACGAAAGCGTGAGGATCGCACCCAAAACCGGCCCAACACACGGCGACCAGCCCGCCGAAAAGAAGATACCCATCAGCACCGAGGAGATGTAGCCGCGCTGACGGTCAGGCTGCGACTGTGGGCGCAAATCGTATTCCAGGAAAGGGATGCGGAGAATGTGGGTCATGTGCAAACCGAAGATCACGACCACAATCCCGCCGATTTTCGAGAGCCAGACACGCGCATCGTAGAGCAGGCTGCCCAAAGCAGAGGTGGCAATGCCCAACAAGATAAAAACAATGCTGAAACCCAGCACAAAGGCCAAACCATGACTGAATGTAACCCAGCGATTGGGTTCTTCGCCATCTTGCGCCATCGCCAGTGAGCGCCCGCCTAAGTAACCGATGTAGGCCGGAACCAGCGAAAGCACACACGGTGAAAGAAACGAGGCCAAACCCGCCAAAAAAGCCAGGCCGAGGCCGATGTTCGAATAATCCATGAATACCTCCAGGGGAAAAGGAGTGGGTGGCAGGCTAGCTGCTCACAGCGAACGACTCACCACTGATTTACAATGACACGCGTGCTGCCTTCGCCCACGATGGTGAGATCGCCGGTTTCGAAGGGCACAGCGGGCTGAGTCCAACGGAAAATCCATTTGGCATCGGCGGGACTGACGTTGACACAGCCATGCGACATGGGTTCGCCATAGTTGTTATGCCAAT
>DOTA01000364.1 GCA_003513015.1 Chloroflexota bacterium | reverse complement strand
CTCTACGATCGCGTTGGGGCACGTTACTACTATAACCGTATCGATACTGCCTTTAAGGGCGAGCGTCAGGAAACAATTGACCGCATTCTTTCGGCCAATCCCGCAACCGTTGGCGGCCTGAAAGTCAAGGAACTCATCACCGTTGACGGCTACCAGTTTGCCCTCGAGGATGGCGGCTGGCTGCTGATCCGTTTCTCCGGCACCGAGCCGATTATCCGGGTTTACTGTGAAACCACCCACGCCGATAAAGTTGATGCCATCTTGCACGATGGACTGAAGATTGCTGGGATCGAGTAACGTGTTCCGGTGTCAGGTGCCAAGTGTCACGTGATACTGGAATATTTGACACTGGAACACCTCACACATGACACTCACTGACACCCACTGCCATTTGGATTTTCGCGATTTCGATGTGGATCGCGACGCCGTTCTGGCCCGGGCGTGGGAGGCGGGTTTAGAGCGGATTCTCATCCCCGGGATTGATCTGCAAACCAGTCAAGCTGCTATCGAGTTGGCAGAATCTGATCCCCGGATTTACGCTGCGGTGGGTGTTCACCCCAACAGCGCTACCCTTTGGGATGCGCAAACCCTTGAGTTTCTTTCCGAGATGGCGGCCCACCCCAAGGTGGCGGCTATCGGCGAAATTGGATTGGATTACTACCGTGAGCGTGCGCCGCGCTCGTTGCAAAAGCAGGTTTTTCGAGAGCAGTTGAATCTCGCGGGACGGCTGAATCTCCCGGTGGCGATTCACACCCGTAATGCCAGTGACGAAGATCGTCTTTGCATAACCGAAACCCTTGAAATCCTGGCAGAATTCCGGGGAACCGGAGTCCTGCATTCATTTTCAGGCAATCTGGTCGAAGCCGAACGAACCCTCGAACTCGGTTTTTTTATCGGTATTACAGGCCCGGTGACTTTCAAAAAAGCCGATGAATTGCGGATGGTGGTATCATCGGTGCCGTTGGATCGGCTGTTGATCGAAACCGACAGCCCGTTTTTGACCCCGCATCCCCACCGGGGCCAGCGCAACGAACCGGTCCATGTGCGTTTTGTTGCTGAAAAAATTTGTGAAATACATAACCAGTCCCCCGAGGTTGTGGCCGAAGTTACCACCGCCAATGCCCGGCGGCTGTTTCAATGGAGTAATTGATTGAGCCAGAGTTTTTTTACCCTAGTTGAAGATCGTATTCGACAAGTGGAAGCGTTGATGCGGTCTGAGGCGTTACAGTATCATCCTGATCTTCAATCGGTTTTGGCTTATTTGCTCTCCTCGGGTGGTAAGCGCATTCGCCCGGTTGTGACGTTATTGTCGGGGGATATGCTAGGTGCAGATAACGAGAAGTTGATGAATCTGGCCGCGGCGGTTGAATTGCTTCACACCGCGACCCTGGTGCATGACGATTTAATCGATGGCGCTATGTTACGCCGTGGTATCCCTACGCTAAATACGCGCTGGTCTCCAGCGGCTACGGTTTTGGCGGGTGATTATATTTTTGCGCGCGCGGCCGGTTTTGCGGCTGCTACTCAAAAAGTGCAATTGATGACAGTCTTTGCCGAAACCCTGGCGACGATTGTGAGCGGGGAAATCACCCAGTTATTTACCAGCCGCGGCAAAGCCTGCCGGGATGATTATTACAAACGTATTTACGCCAAAACTGCCTCTTTGTTTAAGGCCTCCACTTATTGTGCCGCTTTGGTTAGCCCGGTGGATGATGCCGTTGTTGCCGCGATGGATAGCTTCGGCTATGAGATTGGCATGGCTTTTCAGATCGTGGATGATATTTTGGATTTTACGGGTGAGCAAACCAGGGTGGGTAAGCCAGTTGCCAGTGATTTGCGCCAGGGTTTGGTAACACTCCCCGCGATTTATTATGCCGAGGCGCACCCGGAAGATGCCGATATGCAGCAGGTTTTGAACGGCGATTATCGTGATGGGGTCGGGATGGATCGCTTGGTGAGCGCTATTCGGGCCAGCGGAGCAATCCGGGAGGCTATGAACGAAGCGCGTGAGTTTATTGATCGCGGGCTTGCGGCTATCGCCGATTTGCCGGATAACACTGAACATCGCGCTCTGGAAGAACTGGCGTTTTATATTGTGGATCGCGAAATATAATGTGATCACACTAAACGAAAAAAGGGCTGGTAAGTCTTCAAGACTTGCCAGCCCTTTTTTCGTTTAGTGCATTACTGTGGCAAATTATAGAAGTTGTAAACCGCTCGCGAGAGTTGCCCCACCAAACTGGAAGCGGGATCCCAAATTAGCTGTTCGGGGTGATAGAGAAAGATCGTCAAAACATAATCACCACCAGGAGTGTAGATGATCCCGGCATCGCCGAGCATGTTAATGATCCCATTATTCGTCACCCAGCCGTGTTTGTGCGCGATGAAAGCATCTTCGGTGAGGCCGGCTTCAAGCAAGGATGGCATGTAGTTGCGGCTCAAGTAGGCTATCATTTCTTGGCACTCTGCCTGGGTAATTTTTCCGGGGAATACGGCTATGAAGGCCCCGCCACCTATCTGGGAACACTGGTGCAAATCTTCTAAGAGCATCCCAATATCGGATGGTGTGGTCTGGTTGTAGGGGTCAGGATCCGTGCTGATATCCGTGCGAGTATTCGCTGGGGTTTCAATGCGTTGCAACAGCGGGGCACCCAGGTAAAAATGCCCGGCTAAAAATGTGTTTACTAACCCCAAGGCTTGCATATTTTCGGTTACGATCAAAGGGGCGCGATACGAATCAATTACGCGCTGCATCAGCCAATCGGTAGCTTCGTTGCCGGATTCTTCGATCATTTTGGCGAGCAGATCGGCGGTTTCTGGATCAGGAGGTTCGTCTAACTCTTTGTAAACCGAAACCAATACAGCCACTTTGATGATGCTGGCCGCGGTAAAGGCTACATCCGGGTGCACATCTATATCCTCACCCAGTTCATAGGCAAAGTGGATTTCCTGGCTGTTCTGCAAATCTTTGAGGTAGAGGCCCACCAAACCGTCAAACCCCGAAAGGTCGATGGTTTGTCGCAACAAAATTTCCAGGTTATCATAGGATGGCCGCGGGGGAAGGGTACGCTGCAATGGCAGGGATACAATCCGCTGAGAGGTGGAGCGTAAGGCTGCTTCAGTAGGACCTAGGGTGCGCTCAATATCGAGGGATGTACCCAATTCGCCGGATTGAAAATTAACCGTCCCCGGAATGGGGATAGGCGGAGCCGGGGGTTGATCGTAACGTGGGGAAATTTCCGTTTCCAGGTAGGTGCGCAGGCGGGGCTCAGAGTAGGTTGCCCGAAGCGGGATTGCTACCGGGTTGGAAGCGCGCCCCCAAAGGTAATCCCAAAATGCCACCCAAAACGATTCTTGTGTGCGCTCCAGATCGGCGGCGGCTAACATACTTTCGAGATCGAGTTCGAAACCAACCACCGATGGGTCCAAGTGAATCCGGTCATCGTTATATTGCAATTCCACGGGGATATTGTAGGCTTCCAGCAGGCGTTGGGCGGTTTGCTGCCGATCCAGCCCACCCACAGGCACGCCGGCAATCGTCATACCACTGGGAAAAGTAGCCCGCAAACGGCTAAAACTGGCGACTTGAATCGCAGTGAGAATCACCCCAAAAAGTAATAAAATGATCGCCATCCAGCGAAAGGCAGAAAAGGTGAATTGTCTCACAAAACCTCCAAATGCTTCGGCGCGAGTATAACATAAGCCCGAAAACAGGATATTAATATCCTTTAAACGCTGTTGTGTCAAATTTCGTTCAAATTTATTATCTTAGGCACTTGGAGCCAGCGCCTGGCTGAATTAAGATTAGGTTGAAAACCTTTCCATTAATTCGTTTCGCGGTTGTAAATCAACCCTGAAACAAACCGCTAAGATATGAGGAAAATATGCTCCGATCTTTTTTGATCTACCTTTCGAAAGCACCTTGGGCCCGCCGCTTGGTTACACGTTGGAAGATTGCCTGGCTGGTAGCCTCCCGCTTTGTAGCCGGAGAAACCGCCGATGATGCCATTCGCGTGATTCGTGAATTAAATGCCAAAGGTATCTGTGCTACCCTGGATCACCTCGGTGAAAGTGTCACGGATGCCGAGGAGGCGCGCCGTGCAACCGGTGAGATTATCGAAATTTTAGAGGAAATCCACCGTACCGATGTACAATCCGGCGTGTCGATTAAGCCCAGCCAAATTGGTTTAGCCCTGGATCCGGCGCTTTTCGAAGAGAATCTCAGAAACATCCTGCAAAAAGCCAAAGAACTGAACAATTTTGTGCGCATTGATATGGAGGATACACCCTACACCGATGTTACTCTGGCTACTTTTCAGAAATTGCGTCAGGAAGGTTTCAATGGGCAGGTTGGCATCGTGATTCAGGCTTACCTTTATCGCTCGGCCAAAGATATCCGCCAACTCATGGAAACCGGCGCGCCGGTGCGTTTATGCAAAGGGGCTTACAAAGAACCTGCAGACCGGGCCTTCCCCAAGAAAGCAGATGTGGATGCTAATTTTGATGTGCTCAGTGAGATGCTTATCTCAGGATCGCTCCTGGCAGGAAAACCCCTTATCAGTGCCTGTGGTTGCTTCCCGCCGATCCCCGCGATTGCCAGCCACGACGAAAAACGCATTGAACATGCCAAAACCTACGCCCAACAGGTTGGCTTGCCCAAAGATGCCATCGAATTTCAGATGCTCAACGGTATCCGCCGCGATTTGCAGGAACAATTGGTGGCCGAGGGCTACCCGGTGCGGGTGTATGTGCCTTACGGCACGGAATGGTACCCCTATTTCATGCGCCGCTTAGCAGAACGTCCAGCTAATCTGTGGTTCTTTATCTCGAACTATTTCAAGCATTAAGACTCATTCCCGTTTCAATCCGGCGCAAAGGAAATCTCTCACCTTTGCGCTTTTTTGTTTGCATGACATAAATCACATTGACAAAACGCTCAACTTATTTTATTATGTCGAATGTATGAGCATATATTCATATATTGGCAAATCATGGAAACAACCATAACCGTTGACGAACAAACCGCTCAATATTTGGCCGAATTTTTCAGCGCCCTCAGCGATCCCAGCCGGGTACGCATCATTGCCGCGCTCACTCAAACCGAATTGAATGTTGGC
>DOTA01000293.1 GCA_003513015.1 Chloroflexota bacterium | reverse complement strand
TTGGCAGGCTTATCGCTGCTATGGCAAGATTTACAATCGGTTGCGCCCGCCACCTGATGGTTAAAGGTTGCGTTAGTCCAATTGCTGGTATTGTGGCAAGCGGAGCATTGTCCGTTGAAATGGTTGTTCGGTTTGTCCGTAGTATGGCAGGATTTACAATCGGTTGCGCCAGCTACTTTGTGGTCAAACCTTGCTGGCAGCCAGCCATCGGTTGAGTGGCAGGCGGCACAGTCGCCGGTGTAGTGTGGCTGGGGCAAAACGTTGGTATGGCAGCCTTCACAGGTATTGACGGTACCGGTGTAGTGTCCCTGACTGTGGCAGCTTTCGCAGGGAATCAGGGAATGCTGTCCGGTGAGGGGGAAGAAATCATGTTCCAGGCTATTTTGTGGAAACGGAACCATCTGGGGGTCGACGGTGGTGCTCGCCCCAGGGGTCAGGGCGTTCTCCGGGGCCGGGGAATCCCCCAAGCCAAGCCGCGATCCAACTTCGGCAACAAAATCCCTTCCAATATTTGCAGGGGAAGTATTGGCCTGTTGAGAGAAATAGCCGCGTGAGTAGGCCAGGCCGGTTATTAATCCACCGATTAGCAAAATAAAGACGATAAAGATTGATACCCATAAGAATTTTCGCATTTTTTAGTCTCCGCCGTGTTCTGATTCTTCTTTTAGACCATTGGGGTGACAACCTACGCAATCAGGGAGTTCGACAGGCGAAATGCCCTCTTCAAGGTGCCCGCGTTCGATTTCAATCTGTTGATGATCGTGGCAGCCATAGCAGGTATAGGCTACATAGGATGCGGGGTGACAGGTTTCACAGGCGACGATGCCTTGCCCGCCATGATCCAGCGGGAAGTTATGGCTGGTGAGTGAGGCAGGCACCCAGGCCTGGGCAGTGTGGCAGCTTTCGCATTGCAAGCCAAACAGCCCAGCATGGATCTGAGGTTCAGCGTGGCAGCCGATGCAATCTCTGGGGGTGCCGCGAAAGACTTGCTGGCTATGGCAATCTTCGCAGGCAATCTCAGTGTGCTGCCCATCCAATGTAAAAAACTGATTGTGATCGAAATTCGCCAGGCGTCCGGTGCCATCGTGACAGGCGATGCAATCGAGGCCGAATTGCTGCTGGTGTTCAGCCATAAAAATTGGTTCAGCTTGCTGATGGCAGGAAGCGCACTCTTGTAGTTCGAAACCGAGTTCATGTGTGGTACCGGGAAGGGCAAAATGGCATTCCTGGCATTGAATGGGCTGACCGGCATAATCCACCAGATGAAGCTCGAGGCTGAATCCGCTTTCTGTTTGGTGGTCGAAGGGTTTTCCATTCCACAAGGCCGCGGCCCAGTTTTTGGGGCCATGGCAAGCCGAACAATCTTCGGCGAACAATCCAGCATGTTGTTTCGGCTCGGTATGGCAAGCGGCGCACTCCACCGCAATACCCGTAAATCGGGCGTCGCGGTGACAATCGGCACAAGCAATGCCGGCGTGGTCGCCGATCAGCGGGAAGGTGGTTAAATCGTGGTTGAAATCGGCCATGCGATCTTCCCCATCATGACAATCGAAGCAAGCCTGCCCAAATTGTTCAGCATGGGCTGTCATAAAATTGGGATCATAATTCTGGTGGCAACTGAGACACTTTTCGATGGGGGTTGCAAAACCGCCTTCGAGGCTGTGGCAATCCTCACATTTGAGGGGGTCAGCAGCGTAATCAACTTGATGCCAGCGCAAGCTGAAGGAAGCCAGCGTGTGGTCAAAATGCTTGAAAGCCGCCGCGGTGGGATTGAAAGCGCTACCTTGGTGGTCGGTGTGGCAGGCGTAACAGCGCATGACCATTTGATAGTTTTCGTGAGGACCGTTTTTAAAATTGATTTCATCACCAATAGCGGCGTGACAATCCAGGCACAATTCTCCCTGCATACTTTGAAGTGGCGCATGGCAGCGCTGGCACTCACCCTCAAATTCTGCGTGGGAGGCGAAGCCCTGTAAAGTTACGCCAGAACGGGTACGTGCACTCAGCTTGCCAGGGCTGAACATTAATCCGCCTTGCTGCCAATAAATTGCCATCAATCCCAAGAGCATAACCAGCGTAAAGATCACGCCAAATGGGGAAAGTAGAGGATGTGCGCGTTTCATGTTATATCTACAGTCGGTTTTTTAGTTGAAAGGTTACGGTTAACAAAAAAAGAGCACCCAGTTTGAGTGCTCTTTTTTTGTGTAAGGTTGTAAATTTAGCCGTTTTTGATGGCGATTTTGCGAGATTTGGCGGCTTCGGCTTTGGGCAAGCGCAGTTTCAAAACGCCATCTTTGAGAAGGGCTTCAATCTTATCTTGATCGATCTGGTTAGAGAGCCGGAAGCTGCGCTCGTAATCGCCAACCACGTATTCGGCAAAGGCTAAAGCATAGCCTTCAAAGGTTTCGGGGTTTACGTAGCCATTAATTTTGAGAATATTTTTTTCTAGGGAAATGTCAACTGCATCTTTTTGGACACCGGGAAGGTCAACCACTACAAAAATATCTTCATCGACTTCGTAAATATCCGCCCGAGGGCCAAAACAGCGACTTTCCCGAGTGCGCTCGCTACCATCTCTGGGCAACATTTCTTCTTTTTGGACTTCTAAGGATTTATTATTACCAGTCATCGTACACCTCAATTTGTGTTTTTGTTATACGGTTCGCACCGCGATCTTTTTGGGTTTATCGGATTCAGCCCGCGGCAGAGAGATGTTCAAAATGCCATCTTTGAACGAAGCATTAACTCTCTTTACATCAACCGCATAGGGGAGTTGGATCGTGCGGCTGAATTGACCGAATCCGCGCTCACGCCGGTGATATTGGGTTGCTTCGGGTACATCATCTTGGGGACGGCTGCCGCTGATCGTCAAGTTTTCACCCAAAACGTTGATGTCAAGGTCTTTGCCCTGGATGCCGGGCAATTCTGCGGTTACGAGAACACTCGCTTCGTTGGCCCAGATATTCATAGCGGGATATTCCAGGGCTGGGCGGAATCGGGCAGGGAAGAAATCGTTGAAAAGCCGGTTCATCTGGCGTTGCAAATCTTCCATATCGCTCCGCATAGGGGATGAAAGTCTTCTATACATATTATCAACCTCCGATTGAACAGTTTGATAAATTTAGTAGATCACAGATTCAGGGTAATCAGCATCCTGAACCGCGTTGAAGGATGCGTTTGCGGCACACATCACTAAGTTCAGTGTGCTATATTCAGCAAAATTGTGATCTACTGAATTTGGTTTACATCCTGAATTTTAGAGCAAAAATGTAAACAATCGGTTGGAAAGATATTTGAAGATTGTATGAAAAACCAAAAAATTCCTGAAATTTCAGGAATTT
>DOTA01000454.1 GCA_003513015.1 Chloroflexota bacterium | reverse complement strand
ATTTTATTTGTCATCGAGGGTTCGCGTAAAAAATATAAATACTGATCCAGGCCCATAGGGTGATACCCACCAGAAAGATTGCCCACAGCAAACCAGGGATTTTTCTCAGCGGCGGCAAAATTCGGGCCAGGGCTTGTCGCCAGGTTTCCGCGCCGAGCGAGAAGAACAAAGCCAGGGGCAGCAGCACCGGGAAAGCATAACGTGAAATTGGGATGATCACCGAAGCAGAGAGCACATGATGTGCGCCGCGTACCACCGTTAGGCCCCAACTGACGCCTAAGGCCGCGGCATAAACCAACAGAACATCCCCGCGCAGCTTGCGCCGCGCCCGCCATAAGCCCCACAAACCACCTACACTTAATATTGCGGTGACAATCAACAGCCAGCGGAAAGGTTTACTGCCTACAAGTTTTACATGCCCCCAGCCAAAGGTGCCCCAAAAGGAACGAAACAAAGTTGCGCTGGTCAGGCGATAATACCAGCCCGCGGCAGGCCAATCGCGCAGCGTATAAAACACAAAAGTGGCAAATTGTTGGCTGGAATAGCCAAAAATTTTGGCCCAGGCCTCATCGACCCAGGGACGCGGATTGATCCAATCCTCCTCTGCGGAGGCTCCTCGCAGGTAATTTTTGATCGGCTGCCCGCCCCAAGTTTGATCCGGCCAGTTGGGCGCGGCCGCGGCCGAAAAATCACCAATCGACAAGACGACCCCATCCATAAACACATCCGTGGGGGCGTTGGCTCCCTCCACCGATGGGCCGAACTGCACCCAGGCGCGTGAACCGCAATCTTGTGGGATGGTGAAAACCCAGGTGTAAAACTGGGGGACGGTTTCCAACATCACCTGCTGCTCACCTTGTACGATGGGAGGCGCGGCCTTGCCGATCAAAATAATGCGTGGAGGTTGCAGGTTGATGGGTGCCGAAGCCCACATCCAGGCACCCAGTGTGACGGTTTGTCCGGCAAGTTCAGGAACGGTTTTGGTGGGTAGAAACTGCAAGAGTTGATCGCGTGGTTCCTTTTCTGCGATGTGCAGGCGAAAAACGCCTGTTCCCTCTGGGGATGCGGTGTTCACCACGCGTGTTGCCGGCTCCTGGGGTGTGCGGCGATACCAGGCCGCGGCATCCCCAAAACGGAAGGAAAGCCCGAACATCACCACCGCCCCAATACCGATCAGCCCCCAGGCCCAGCGCTGTTTTTTGCCGCGCAAGAGCGCAAACAGCAACACCAGCGGGATCAAGGCCACCGCAAAGAACACGGTGCGCTTGGCCAGCAGGCATAACCCGGCTGAGATCAGCAGCAGGAGTACATCCAGCCAGTGCCAGCCGCGCACCAGCAGGCGAGTGGCCAAGAAAAGGAATAACGCAAAAGCAGCTACCGCGGCCACATCATTATTGACCGCTGTCATAATATCTACAAAAGGCGGCAGTGCTGCCAAAAAGGCGGGTACCATCCAACGCAACGGAGAATCTTCGGGGGTCAGCAAACGCGTGGTAGCCCAACCCAGGGCAACCGTTCCCAAAAATAGGAGCAGCGAAACCAAGCGGGCCGCGTAGAGTTGGGCGGTCACTGTCAAGGGTGGGAACAACCGCAAGGGTAGGGCCGCCAACCAAAAATACAGAGGCGCATCTCCCACCTGGGGAATGGGGCCAATCCAGGGTTCTTCGGCATCCAAAGCTGGGGCAATCTCCATCCCGCGGAAAAATTCATGTTCATACATCGATTGCAGAGTCGCAACCCGCATCTCACGGTCAAAATCTCCCACTTGCGGCCAGCCGGGGCGGTGTGCGATCAGCCAGGCATATTCAAAATTGTTGGGTTCGTCGTAATGCTGCCAGGGGGGCACGAGAAAAACGAATACCAGCCCGTTGATCAGGGCCAGCAGTAAGATCGGCAAGAATGAACGTCGCATGGGTTTCAGCGCTCCTGGGGATGAGTCTGCCATTTTAAGCCCCACAAGGATACCACACCCGCCACGATCACCGGAAGGACCGTGACCGCCTGAAGCAGCACCCCGTAGGAAAAAGCGAGTGTTTCGGATACGCCAAACAATCCCAAAGCCAGGATGCAGGCATATTGAAAAATACCCACGCGCCCCGGCACGCCTGGCAGTGAAACCACCGCCTGTAAAAAGATCAATGTGGTCATGGCCGCCAGCCAGCCGCCCGGCAGCGCAAGGGCTTGCAATAGTGCCCAATTGGGTAAGATTGCTGTAAACCAAATGAAAAGGGACCACAGAATCAGGGAGATCAGCGCCTGCCCGCGGCGCATCACGCCCAAAGTTTCTACCGCATCCTGGAGCCGCGGCTCAATCCGGCCCTGAAGTGACGCGGGGAACTTGTGGCTGATCCGCACCCCCAGGGAAAGCACCCCGCCCGAGTAGCGCGCCAAAAACAAGATTACTACAGCCAGCACACTCACGATGATTAGCAAAGTAATGCCCGAATTATTCAGCCAACCCGGCAGCGGAAACAGCAAGGCTGTAACCAGAAAGAGCAGGCCATACAGCAAGGTATCTAAGATTTTCTCAAGCGCGATCGTTCCCAGGGCGTAAACCGTGCCGGTGCCCTGGATGCCCACCAGATAAGCCCGTGAGAAATCCCCTGTGCGCGCCGGTAAAATGTAATTGAGCATTTGCCCGGCCAAAATGGTGCGCAAGCCCAGCCAAAAAGAAACATTCAGGCGGCGTTCGGCCAGCAGCACTTGCCAACGCCATACTTTGGCGGCGTTATTTAAGGCCATTCCCAAGAAAGCCAGCGCCACCCAGCCGGGTTTGGCCTGAGCGATCACCGCCGCGGCTTCTTGCAGGGGAACATCTCGCAAGGCCAGGTACAGAAAAAAGACCCCCAAAATCAAGCCAATTGCCCAACGCAGCGCGGTGCGGGCGCGCTGGGAACGGTTCATGAACTGCCGCCATTTTTGCGCCGCTTGCGCCACATTTCTTGGGCCACCAGCCAGCCAAAATAGGGATATTCGGCGTAGCGCCGCCATAACCGGCGCGGCTCGCTCAACAGCCGGAATATCCACTCCAGCCCGGAGCGTTGCATCCAGCGCGGGGCCTGGGGCTTGCTGCCGGAGAGAAAATCGAAGGCAGCGCCAATCCCTGCGAGCACCGGGACATGCAAAGTATCCACATGGGCCGCCATCCAGCGCTCTTGTTTGGGCGTCCCCAGGCCAACCCAGATGATATCCGGTGCGGCCGCACGGATCATTTGGGTAACCTCAGTTTCTTCCGAGTTGTTGAGCGGGCGAAAAGGCGGGTTGTAAGAGCCTGCGATTTGTAAACCGGGAAAACGGGCCTGTAAATGCGTTGATAATTTCTCGGCAATCCCCGCTGCGCCCCCATAGAAAAAATGCCGCCAACCCAAAGATAACCCTTGCTCACAGGCGGCCAACAGCAAATCCGGACCATAGACCCGTTCCGTTTGTGGGAAACCCATTCGCCGCAGTAGCCAGACAATCGACATACCATCTGGTGTGGTCAGGCCGCTATGGTTGGCAATCTCCATAAGTTCGGGATCACGCCGAAAATCCATAATGGAATGTGCTGGCGTCACACAGATGTAATGGGGCTGGCGGGTTTCAATCCAACTGGCCATCGTTTCCAAGGCCAAGGCCATATTCAGGGCATGTACGCGCACCCCTAGAATTTCTGCAGACGGTAAAGGGTTTTTATTAGGAAGCATGGGAATGAAAGATTGATCCAAAAATATAGGGCAAGTTCCTCTTTGCCAATGCAGTTCGGAAGCTTGCCCTATGGAATTCGTTCGTTTGCTGCTACACGTCTAAGCGGTAGCCCACCCCCCGCAGGGTTTTGAGATATTTGGGTTTGCGTGGGTCTTCTTCAATCGCCCGGCGTAACCAACTGATGTGCACATCCAGGGTGCGGGTATCATCCGTAAAATCCGTTTCCCAAACTTTGCGGAACAACTCATCGCGCGTGACCACCTCATTGTGTCGCCGCATTAACATTTCCAGCAAACCGGAGAGCCGGGGGGTCAAGCGGGTCTCTCGTTCATCGCAGCGGAATTGATGGTGTTCCAGATCCAATTCGAGCGCGCCGGCTTTGAGAATTTTGTCGCTTTCCAGAGGCAAAAAGGGCTTGATGCGGTTTTCGAGCTTGCGGATGGTAAAAGGCAGCATCAGGATTTCGTTAACCGGCGCATCTTCCGGGGCATTTTCGCCATCGCTGATCAAGATAATCGGCACGCTATCCGTTGTTTCGCGCAAAGATTGACAGATGCGTATCCCACTGGTGCGCATTGAGGCGGCGTTTACCACGACGACATTCGGAATCAGGGAATCCAAAACTTCCAAGGCTGCTTTTCCTGTGCTAACAGCCTCTACCAGATAGCCTTTTTTACGAAGAGCGGAGACGAAGGTGGGGCTACTGGAATGTTTCCCTTCAAGACATAAAATTTTTGCCTGTATCATTTTTCAAATATTGTGATCTTCAGCACTCTGTGCCCCCTCCATTTAGAGCACCTGCCCGGACTTGAAATGATTATACTCGCAATCTTAAAAAACGCAAATGGGCATGATGTACCACCTTTTAAGATTAGCAAAATTGGGATATTTTGCTAGCCTCGAAAAATCTATGAAATCAAATTATTTCAGTGAAAAACCGCGCGAAAAGAGCAAGAAATGACCTGTCTTTCTGCGAATCCCTAAAAAATAAAGACCCTGGATTACAAATCACTATTTTTTGATGAGTAATTTATGATCGCCAAGGGTATAATCGGGGGAATTATTTCCAGGAGGAACCTATGCCGACCCTGATCATGAAATTTGGCGGAACTTCCGTGGGCAGCCCCGAGGCTATCTCGCAGACCGCCCACATCCTTGCCGATTATGCGCCCCAATGGGATCAAACCGTGGTGGTGATCTCTGCCATGAGCGGCGTGACCAACGCTTTGCTCGCCAGCGCCGCAGCCGCTGAAGACGGCGACGAATCTGCTTACACCGCTCACATCGACCAACTGCGCAATCGCCATCGTGAAGTGATTCGCAGCCTCTTCCCCCAAACCGGGGAGCGTACCTCCCTGCTAGCCCTCATCGACCAGTATATCGCCGAGTTAAGCGCCTACTGCCGCAGCATCCACGTGATGGGTGAAGTCACCGCTCGTGGCATGGATGCCCTCGTCTCACTTGGGGAGCGCATGAATGCCCGCATCGTTTCTGCCGCGCTGCGCCAACAGGGATTGGATAGCCAACCCGTGGATGCCACCGAACTCATTGTCACGGATGACACCTATCAGAGCGCCCTGCCTCTCATGGATGAAACCTGCCAGCAGACTCGCTCGCGGCTGCTCCCGTTATTGGAAGATGGCCTTATCCCGGTGGTCACCGGCTTCATTGGGGCTACTGCCTCAGGGATCACCACCACCCTGGGGCGCGGCGGCTCCGATTACACCGCCGCCCTAATCGGTGACTGTCTCGATGCCGCCGAAGTTTGGACATGGACCGATGTGGATGGCGTGATGACTGCCGACCCGCGCGTCATCCCAAATGCCCGCGTCATCCCCGAAATCTCCTTCAACGAAATCAGCGAACTGGCTTATTTTGGGGCGAAGGTGCTGCATCCCAAAACCATCCGCCCCGTTATGGAGCGGGATATTCCTCTGTGGGTCAAGAACACCTTCAACCCCGGCCATCCGGGAACCCGCATCAGTCGCACATCGCCCCAAAATCCCGGTAAAATCACCGCGGTGGCTGTTATCCGGGAACTCAGTCTCATCACCGTGGAGGGCCGCGGCATGTTGGGCGTTCCCGGCATTGCCGCCCGCACCTTCTCGGCCGTGGCCCAAACCGGGGCCAGCGTTTTGATGATTTCGCAGGCCTCCTCCGAGCAATCCATCTGTTTTATAATTCCTACCGCTGCTGCTCCAGGGGTGCTCCGCTCCCTCGAAAAAGAAATGGCCCTCGAACTCTCCCGCCGCGATATTGACCGCATCTGGTCGCAAGACGATGTTGAAATCATCACCGCGGTGGGCACGCAAATACGGCGCACCCCCGGCGTGGCCGCTCTCATCTTTGGCGCGCTGGGCGAGAGTGATATCAATGTGATCGCCATTGCTCAGGGATCATCCGAATATAGTATCTCGCTGGTGAGTGCCGCCGCCGACAGTGACACCGCCATGCAATGCATCCATCAGGAGGCGATTATTAATGGAAAGTAATCGAGCCACGCCATGGAGCAGAAATTTATCGCTGAGCACGCCGAGATCGCAGAGTTTAATATATCTCCGCGTTCGGGCGGCTTTTGCCCGCCTTAGTGCTCTCCGCGGTTAAATTTTGAATTTTCCTGGAGAATATGATATGAGCATGAACCTGAACTCAAAAATCCCTGTTGCCATTTTGGGCGCCACGGGCGCTGTGGGGCAGCGCTTCATCCAATTGCTCGCCGATCACCCCTGGTTTGAGATCGTCGCACTGTCCGGTTCCGACCGTTCTGCCGGGCGGCCCTATGCCGAGGCCTGCCGCTGGGTGCTCGACAGCGACCCCCCCTCCCACATCGGCGAGATGATTGTTGTCCCGCCCGAACCAGGTTTGCTGGGCACGATTGCCTTTTCTGCTCTGCCCACCGAAATCGCCCGCGAAGTTGAGCCACAGTTCGCCGCCGCTGGGTATACGGTCTGTTCCAACGCTTCGGCCTACCGCGAAACCCCCCACATTCCCCTGCTGATCCCCGAACTCAACGCCGACCACCTGGGGATGATCGCCAAACAGCGCGCGGCGCGCGGCTGGCCCGG
>DOTA01000265.1 GCA_003513015.1 Chloroflexota bacterium | reverse complement strand
CTCAGCGAAGCATACCAACTCATTCTGGATCATGGATACAAAGATCCGCCGCCAGTTCCCCAAATGGAATACGGCGCGATTCAGGGGATGGTGCAGGCTTATGGGGAGCCGCACACCTATTTTATCGAGCCTGCCCAAGCTGAATTACGCAACGATACCCTCGAAGGAAGTTATGGAGGCATNNCCTGCGGTGCGCGGCCCCGTAGGTAAAACCGTAACTCTGCTAATCGCCCGCCCACCCGATTACACCGAGATGGAATTCAAGGTCAAACGCGCCAATATCCCCTTGCCCTCCGTAACCTGGAATCTGGATACGCTCGACAACCAGATCGGGATTGTGCATGTCAACGTGATTGCAGCCAGCACGCCCGCGGAAATTCAGGGGGCTGTGAGTGATTTACAAGAGCGTGGCGCTCTCAATTTCATCTTGGATTTACGCGGCAATGGCGGTGGCCTGCTGGTGGAAGGGGTTGATATCGCCCGATTGTTCCTGAGCGATGGCCTTGTGATCCAGCAGCAATACAAGGGCGAGGATGTAAAAACCTACGAAGTGGAAAAACCCGGCCCCTTAAACCAAATCCCGCTGGTGATTTTGGTGGATGGCAATACCGCCAGCGCAGCCGAAATCATCGCGGGGTCGTTGCAGATGCAGCAACGCGCGCCCCTGATCGGCACATCAACTTACGGCAAAGATTCTGTGCAGTTGGTTTTCGAATTGCAGGACAAATCCAGCCTGAATGTGACATCCGCGAAATGGTGGGTGCCAGGGCTGGAACCGCCCGTTGGTGAGGGCGGGCTGCAACCCAATATAACGGTATCCACCGAAAATGCCAGTGAAGATGATCCCTTTATGGACGCGGCGCGCCTCTATTTCACTGAAAAATAATTCCGGCGGACGGAAGATCTGAAATCTTGAGAATATCCAAATTATGAACGAACCTTATATTGATCCTTTGGTGGAAACGCAACCTACGCCGACTGTTTCCTGGGCGGCATCGCCCCCCAAAAAGCGGCGCGGGCTGGGATGCTGTCTAGGGCTGCTCGCCATCCCTGTTTTTGTCGCGCTTTGCCTGGGAGGCGTGCTGCTGCTGGCGGGTGGGCGCACCAACATTTTGGTTTTGGGCCTGGATGCGCGCGAGCCTGGCTCCGATTTGGGGCGCAGCGACACGATGATTTTGAGTACGTTTGTGCCGCGGGAACCCTATCTGGGGATGCTCTCGATTCCGCGTGATTTGTGGGTGACAATTCCGGGCGTGGGTGAAAACCGCATCAATACGGCGCACTTTTTTGCAGAGGCGGAACTGCCCGGCAGCGGCCCAGCCGCGGCGATGGAGACCGTGCGCCAAAATTTTGGGGTAGCTGTGGATTATTACGTGCGGGTGCGCTTTGATGGCTTTTTGGATTTGGTGGATTTGCTCGGCGGCGTGGAGGTGGAATTGCCCGTGGCGATGTCGGGGTATCCGGCTGGAGCGCAGCACCTGAACAGCGAGCAAGCCCTGGCTTTTGTGCGTGACCGGGCCGGCAGCGATGATTTTTTTCGCATGCAGCGCGCCCAGATTTTTATCAAGGGTCTGGGGAAAGAGTTGATGCAACCGAGTGCCTGGCCGCGTTTACCGCAAATTTTGCCGCTGGTAAGGCAGATGATTGATACAAATGTGCCGTTCGCCAAATGGCCTGCGCTGGCGATTACCGTGCTGCGCGTGGGGTTAGACGGCATGGATTCTCGCACCATTACACGCGAAATGACTAATCCATTTACCACATCGGAGGGGGCGCAAGTGTTAGGGCCGAATTGGGCGGCGATAAACCCTGTTTTGCTGGAAATGTTTGGGCAGTAAAAAAGAGCAATCCGAAACCATGTATAATGGACTTCCTTTTCAATCAAACACCGCAGAAGGAGGCTCAGCATGAACCAAATCACTCAGGTTATCAAACGCAACGGCGCCATCGTCGATTTTTCGCCGCAGCGCATCAGCAATGCGATTTATCGGGCGGCAGTTTCGGTAGGCGGGCGCGACAAAGCCACCGCCGACGCGCTGACCACGCAGGTGGTTACGCTGCTAGAAGCCACCACGCCAGCAGGAAAAATCCTCACGGTGGAAGATGTACAAGATATTGTCGAGAAGGTGCTCATCGAAAACGGGCACGCTAAAGTTGCCAAAGAATACATTCTTTACCGGGAAGAACGCGCTCGTAAACGGGACCGTGCCGCTGACCAATCTTACCGACCCTCGGTCAACATCCCTTGGGCTAAAATCTGGCACGTACTTGATTGGACAGTGGATCAGGGTCTAAATACCATCGCCGGGCTGAACGAACGCCTCGCCCGCGGTGAAATTGGGGAAATCATCTTCCAATCGGAACGCGCTTACAATGAAGAAATCAAAAATGCCGTACAGGCCATTGCCAGCCGCCGCGAAGATTTGCGCATGGTCATTATTACCGGGCCATCTTCTTCAGGTAAAACCACAACCACCATCAAAGTGGGCGAAAAACTCAAGCAACTGGGCATGAGCTTGGTGACACTCAATATCGACAATTACTTTTTCGATCTTGATATGCACCCCAAGGATGAGTTCGGCGATTATGATTTCGAAACACCCCAAGCCCTGGATTTGCCGCTGATTAACGAACATCTCATCCAATTATTCGCGGGCCGTGAAGTGCTGATCCCCTTTTACGATTTCAAAACCGGCCAACGCCATGAGGCCCGTACCGCGATGAAACTCAACCCCGGCGATGTGGTGCTGATCGACAGTTTGCACGGCCTGTATCCGGCAATGACGCAAGGTGTCCCCGCCGAGCAAAAATTCCGGCTCTACCTGGAACCATTACTGCAACTCAAAGATCAAAACGGTGAATATGTGCGCTGGACGGATCTGCGTCTGATCCGCCGCATGTTGCGGGATGCCAGCCACCGGGCCTACGATCCCCGCCGCACCCTGGAACACTGGCACTATGTGCGATCCAGCGAGATGCGCCACATTATTCCTTACATCAACACCACCGATACCATCATCAACACCGGCCTGCCTTACGAACTACCCATTTACGCAGCCCGTATGTTAGCTGATTTCGCTGCCTGGGTGGATGAATACCGTCACGACCCCCTGAGAGCCGATGCCTTCAGCCGGGCCGAACGCGTTTACAAGCTACTCAATCAGATCACACCCGTTGCCGATGAAAGTCACATCCCCGCCGATTCTGTCTTGCGAGAGTTCATCGGCGGAAGCTGTTACGAATATTAATGCAAGGCATGATAAAATTCGCCCGATCTCACATCCATCAAATGCCTTAAGGCCGCTTAGGAGCTTTACATGTTCACCAAAATCAGTAGACTGTTTATGGCTGTTCTACTTTCAATGCTGGTTATCAGCTTCACTTTCATCCCCGCACAGGCCCAAGACACCGGCACCCAACCCGCCGTGCGGGCGTTGCTTTTCTATTCGCCCACCTGCCCCCACTGTGAAAAGGTTATTCAGGAAATCTTGCCGCCCATATTGCAAGAATATGGTCAGCACCTCAAGATTGTGGCGATCAACACCTCTCTGCCCGAGGGGCAAGACCTTTACCAGGCTGCGGTAGCTTTCTATCAAATCCCCAATGACCGCTTAGGCGTACCTACCCTGATCGTCAATGATGTTGTCATGGTTGGCGAAGCCGAAATCCCAGCTCAATTCCCAGGACTCGTGGCAGATGGTCTCGCTGCGGGAGGCACAGCTTGGCCTGAAATTCCCGGTTTAGCGGATGTTATCGCCGGGGTGACCTTCTCTGCCCAACCCAACGGAAGCACGCCCACGGGCGAGGGAGATGATTCCGCCGTAAATGGAAGTACATCCACAATGTGGGATAAGTTCCAACTCGATCCGCTTGCTAATTCCATCGCGGTGGCTGCGCTGATCCTGATGGTAGCAAGCATCATCTGGGTGATTGTCAATTTCGCCCGCCCCTTGCCCGAAAAGGATTTCTGGCCCAAATGGATTATCCCGGTTTTGGCAATTTTGGGCATGGGTGTAGCCTTCTATCTGACCTACGTAGAAACCTCAGGTACGGAGGCCTTTTGCGGCCCGGTCGGCGATTGCAATACGGTGCAGCTCAGTCCATACGCCACCCTGTTCGGATTTTTACACGTTGGTTTGTTGGGGTTGATCGGCTATGCCCTGATTTTAATCGCCTGGGCTGTTTACACCTTCGGCCCTCAAGGTTTGCGCTGGACTTCGGCCATCGCCCTTTGGGGCATGGCCTTTTTCGGTGTGCTCTTCTCAATTTACCTAACCTTTTTGGAACCTTTTGTGATTGGCGCTACCTGCATGTGGTGCATCTCTTCTGCCACGATCATAACTCTCACCTTTTTGGCAGCTGCCGGCCCCGCCAAACGCGCCTGGCAAGAAGATGATTTTGACGATGAAGATTTTGACGACGAAGACGATTTGGCAGACGATGAA
>DOTA01000091.1 GCA_003513015.1 Chloroflexota bacterium | reverse complement strand
TATGCGACTTTCGTGATGTTCTACTTACCTTGCCTGGCAACCTTGGCTGTGCTGAGACGCGAGTTGGGTACGCGTGCCATGTTGGCTATCGCGGCATTGACGGTGGTCGTTGCCCAGATCGCAGCCTGGATTGCCTGGGGGGCAACAGTAGTGTTGCTCTAATTTTTCCTATCTATAACAAGCTATATAAAAAGCGGGCGGGATGTTCCTGCCCGCTTGGTAAGTTATTCTGTCTTGTTTTCTTTCGCAATTTTGAGATTGGTTTCTTTCAAATCCTTTAGTAATTCACCCAACCGAGCCACTTCGTCATCAGAGAGTACTTTCCAGGGTGCAAAGAAGTTATTGTCTGTAGCGACTTCGGCATCATCACGAATGTGCTTGCCCTCAGCGGTAATCTGATAACCACCCTCACCGGGTTCGATCCAACCGCGTTCTGTCAGATCGTTCAGAGTCGCGGTGTAATCTTCTGCCAGGTATGTGCGATAGGGGAGTCGTTCTACCAGTTTTTCGACTGTGTTGGCTTCACCGTTCCATACGAAGCTTAATATCTCCCAGGTATGCCCATCAACGCCGACTGGCGTCCACGCGGAGATGTGCGCATCGTCGCGGAAGGCGTTCATATCGTCAAGGAGCTGATCGACTTGGGCTAACGAACCAGCTTCCACCCTGGGGTGACCGTTGCGGCTGATGTCCAGGCAAAGGATCTCGTTGGACAGGTCTGCTTTTGTGCAGGCTTCCACCAGCTTGTCAAGGAGTGCCGCCAGTTCCTCCAATTTGTTCCCAAAAAATAGGTTGACCTCGTTGATATGACTGTAGAATGCATCGTGTACGGTTTGAATAGCATTGGCACCCTTTTCGGAAACCACGTAGCCNNCGCGATGAATGTAGGCCCGTAAAAACGCTGTTCGGTGAAATGCTTTTCAAACTGCGGTCCCATGATTTCTTGCGCCAGCGGGAAGATGGTGGCGGATGTCTCGCCCATCAGTTCCCATACAATGCGTTCGTCTCTCATTAAATCCTCCGTTTTGATTTTCTATCAGCATAGCGGATTTTTACGAAACAAAAAAGCTTCTGGAGAGGGGTTCAAAAGGCTCTCTCCTTCTATTTCTGGAAAGAGTTTGTATTACGTATTTTTTGGTGGGTTAGTGCCTAAAATGGATAAAGATGCGTCCGAAGTTTTTGTCATCCTTTTCCACCCGATGATACAAGGCCTTGATATGTTTTTGATCAAGAAAGCGCAACACCTTTTTCTTCAACTGTCCGCTGCCTTTGCCAGGGATGATCTCCACCAATTTGATACGTTTCTCTAGGGCTTCCTGAATGGCGCGGTTGAGTTCGGCTTCAATCTGATCGCCGCGGTTGTAGATGTCGTGCAAGTCCAGGACGATTTTTGCCATTATTATGTGATCGATTCCAGGTAGAGATCTTCAACCTTTTGTCGCGCCCAAGGCGTACGGCGCAAGAATTTCAGGCTGGATTTGATGCTGGGATCGTTGCGAAAGCATTGGATCGGGATGCGCTTCCCCAGTTTATCCCAGCCGTATTGCTCAACCAGATGGTTGAGCATCATTTCGAGCGTGATGCCATGCAAGGGGTTATTGGGCTGTTGGTTCATGCTGTTATTTTATCTTCAAGGTTGTGTTTCTGTAATAGCTCAAACTTAACCGCCGCATGACCCGCTTTAATGCTCCCCAGCAAAATCCAAAAAGTTGGTATCATTTGATTCTCCCTCTTTACCAATAACACAGAAATAACCAAATTTTGTCTTTATCCACGAAAGGAAAATCATGAATCCCAATCCCGTACTCAAAAAATTAGGTTTTGCCGATAACGAGCGTGTTGCCATCATTCATGTCGATGATGTGGGCATGTGTCAGGCCTCCGTGGAGGCTTTTGCCGATTTGTGGGATTTTGGATTGATTTCCAGCGGCGCGGTGATGGTGCCTTGCCCCTGGTTTTTGCAGGCTGCCAAATTTGCCCGGGAACACCCCAAAGCGGATTTAGGGGTGCACCTGACCCTCACAAGTGAGTGGGACACCTATCGCTGGGGGCCGTTAAGCACCCGCGATCCCCAAACAGGTTTGCTGGACGAGGAAGGTTACTTCCATCATTTGGCCCAACCGGTTCAAGAGTTGGCCGACCCCGCAGCTGTCCAGCTAGAACTGGAAGCCCAAATTAAACGCGCCCTGACCGCCGGGATGCACCCCACCCATGCTGATACCCACATGGGAACCGTGGCCCACGCCAAATTTATGCTCGGCTACCTGCAAACCGTTATCCAACACCAAATGCCATCCATGATGCTACGTCTGGATGAGGCTGGCTGGCAGCAGGTGATGTCTGAGCAAAGTGGCGCAGACTTTGATGCACAGGCCATTGCCACAATTCTTGAGATGACCGATATGCTCGAAGGGATGGGCGTTCCGCTGCTAGATCACATCTTCGGCATGCCGTTGGATTCCGATCCCGCTCAACGCCTGGACGATACCCGACAGGCCTTCGCGGAGTTGCAGCCCGGCATCACGCACTTCATCATCCACGCCGCCAAAGATACCCCCGAATTACGCGCCATCACCCCCGATTGGCGCTGTCGCGTGGCTGATTATGAAACCTTCCTGAAAGAAGAACTCCGCCAGCACATCCAAAATATTGGTGTTCAGGTGATCGGCTACCGCGCCTTGCAAAACTTGATGATCGCTTAATTTTTTCAACACGATGAAAACGAATTGGGCGAATGGCACGAACAAATCAAAAACATATTCGTATTCAGAGATACGCTCTTTAGGAGGCAGAAATGGCTACCAACTCACTTATCCAAAGCCCGGTCAAGCTGACCCTGAGCTACAAAATCGTTTGGGGAATTGCCGCGTTGGGCACAACCACCATCTCAGGCACATTCGGCGCACTGCAACCCATTTTTTATCAGGATTACCTAGGGCTGGAAGCGCGTTGGATCGGCATCGCCGCGGCGATCTACGCCATCTGGAATGCGCTCAACGACCCCCTGTTCGGCTATATTACTGATAATACTCGCTCCAAGCACGGCCGGCGCATCCCTTATATGCGTTTCACGGCTCCCTTCTTGGCGCTGACTTTCGTTCTGGTGTGGCTCGCGCCGATTCACGCCGGGCAACAGGCGCTCTTCTGGTGGATGTTGATCACCATGCTGCTCTACGATACTGCCTACACCATCATCGGTCTGGTTTACTCCGCGTTGCTGCCCGAAGTCACCGAATCCGATGCAGAACGCAACGGGCTACAAATCTCATCTTCGCTTTTTGGGCTGCTGGGCATGTTACTGGGTTTTTTGATCCCGGATTTAGTGCGCCCCAAAGCCAACGACACATCGCTTTGGCCGCTCTACACTGCCATGATCGTGATTGCTATCGTAGGCGCGTTACTAATCATCGCCACCACCCTCAAAGTTAGAGAGCGACCCGAATTCACCCAGGTTGATAGTCCCATCCCACTGAAACAGGCCATCCAGCTAACTTTTTCCAGTAAATCCTTTTTGATTTTGGTAGCTGCGAATTTCATGTCGATTCTGATGCAAGCTCTGCTCTTGGGTTCGATATTCTATCTGGCAGATTATGTGCTAAAAATCGGCAATGTGATGATCGTGCTGGCTGCCTTGTTTATTCCGCTGCTCATTGGAGTGCCGATCACCACCTTGATTCGCGGGCACTTTGGGGTTGTACAGGCACAGCAGATTTTATTGGTGATCGCCGGATTAGGGTTGATCGCCATCCCCTTTGTGCCGCACGCGCTGGTCTTACCCTGTATCGCGCTGGCAGGCTTTGGCCTTTCTGGCCCCCAGACTCTCTCTAATGTGCTCTTCGCCCAAGTTGCCGATGAAGATGAAGTCCGCTCTGGCGTGCGGCGGGAGGGCGCTTTCTTTGGGGTAAATGCCCTGCTGACTAAACCAGCGCAATCTATCGCCTTGGTGTTGATCGCCCAAATTTTGGCGACCACCAATTTTGTCACGCGTGAATCCAACCAGGGAGTAATTTTCTTAAATCAGCCAGACAACGCTCTTTTCGGGATTAAAGCTCTGGTGGGTCTGATCCCTGGGATTGCCATGCTGCTAGGTGCACTGATTTTGAGTTGGTATCCGTTAAAAGGAGCATACCTGGCAGCCACGAAAGCCAAAGTTTTGGAGATGCACGCCCAAAAACAAGCCCGACTGGAAGCGCAAGGGCAATAAGTTCGCCAGTTTTAGATCGGGATAAAGGTTTGGGGGCAGTAACCTTCGGGCAACAAAACGGATTCGACTTTGCGCGTACTGAGTTGGTAGAGAAATTCGGTGAGGGTATATTTCCAGACTTCGTATTCGCCGCGGCGCAAGTTGTAGAAAACCGTTTCCCAGGTATGGGGAGCATTTTTGATCTGCCAGAAGAAGAATTCCCCAAAGGCGGGGGTACAACCCCAGGGCAGCAGGCCCTCGGGAGCGGGATATAAATTAAAGGGGGTAACAGCCGTCCAAACGGAAGCACCCATAAATCCGGTTTGGCGGTTCGCCAGATGTAAAACATCCAGCACATAGAAGGGGTTGCGTTCTTCATCCTCCGCAAAAGGGTTGTAAACGGTGATGAAGTTGTCGAAACTGCCGGAGCCGTAGCGGTTTATGAGGGCTTTGTAATCCGGGGGGAGCGCCACGCCCAGGCGCGCTTCGATTTTTTCCCAGGTTTTGGGGGTGCCGGTTTCACGTGGGTTTGGGGGAGGGGGAACGCGCTGGATGAATTGAGCGAGGGCCATTTTAGCCATCGGGCAGCGTGAAAAAGATGGTCGCACCCTGACCGAGTTGGGCTTCAGCCCAAATTTCGCCGCCGTGTTTTTGGATCACACGCTGCACAATGGCCAGCCCAATGCCTGAGCCCGCGAGTTCGCTGCGGTCATGCAGGTGTTGAAAGGGTTGAAAGAGTTTGTCGACATATTGCATATCGAAACCGAGGCCGTTATCGCACACAAAATAGATGAGCTTCGCCTCGATTTCCTGGCAGCCAAATTCGATGCGAGCGGGTTCTTTGTCGGCTGTGAACTTCCAGGCATTGCTAAAAAGATCTTCCAAGGCCATGTGCAGCAGGCTTTTATCACCATAGATCAGCAGATTAGGCTGAATAGTTATCTCAACCGCTCTCTGGGGGTCGTTTCGCCGAAAATCGTGGGCAATCGAGTTGGCCAGGGCGCTCAAATCGAAATTTTGTTTTTGGGGTTGGCGGCGCGTGATGGAGGCCAGGCGCAAAAGCTCATCCATCAAAATGCCCATACGCTGGCTGGCAGATCGCACTCTGCGCAAATAATCCTGGCCTTGCTCATCAATCACATCGGCATAATCATCTAGTAATGCCAGGCTGAAACCATCGATCGCCCGCAAAGGCGTGCGCAAATCGTGCGAAATTGAGTAGCTAAAAGAAGCCAATTCCTGGTTGCTGGTCTCAAGTTGCGCAGTGCGTTCCTCCACCAACCTTTCGAGTTCCGCGTTGAGCTTGAGGATCTGCTCTTCGACGCGTTTCTTTTCAGTAATATCTAAAATAATGAAAGTCAGGCCATTTACTTTGCCCGCGTAATCAAAAATCGGCCCCACTGAAACACTGTAATGAATATCCTGGCCTTGGGCATTGCGCCCCACAGCTTCGTAAGAATCGCTCTGACCCGTTTTTAGCACGTTGCGGGAGGAAACCAGGGCACGTTTGTAGTTAGTATCGCGCACAAAATCCAGCAGCGGTCTGCCGATCATGGAATTGGCATCATAATTATCGCTGCGATTGACAAATTGAATAACCCCATGGCGATCGGTGTTGACAATCGTCACTGGGGCATTTTCAACCAGCGAACGCCAGCGCTCTTCGGAGGAGCGCACCCGATCCATATTACGGTCCAGCACATCCATCACCACCCAAAGCAAACCACCGGCGATGGCAATCGGCAGCAAAATAAATAGTAGAGTCGAAAAGCTCTCTTCCCCATTAAAACCAATCCAAAACACAATCATCTGCGAGACCGCACACAACCCCGTAAAAATCAATGCGGCCCATTTTCCCAGAAGCATGCTGGCAAAAATAATCAGCAGGGGGTAAATCAACACCGCCGGTTCCGGCAAGCTGCCGTCGCCCAGCATATTTATGGTCTGCACAATCAGAGCGCTAAAAGGTAGTAAAAATCCCGGCAGGGCCAGTTTTCCCCGGCGCATGGACCACAAAGCATAAACACTCGCGGCCGACATCAAAAAAAGGGAAAGTGCCAGTGCATGAAAACCAGCTCGCCAATCCAAAATACCTATGCCAATTCCGGCAAACAAAGTGGGCAAAGATGAAATATATAAAATGCGCGCTTTTTGGTTTTTTTGGTAGCTGCCGAAATCAGGCGGGAGAAACAAACGTTTAACGGAATCCATCACAAATTTCAGCCCAAACGCCGCCGGACCATACCCAGCAAACTTTGGATTTCAGAGACTCGCAGGATGGATAGCATCATCCCATAGATCAATCCGCCTAACAAAACGCCGCCCAAGGCGACCATCCAGGTGGCTACCGTACCCGCGAGATGCAACCACATCCACAGGGCAATCCCCATAACCCCCGCGCCCAGGGTGGCTTGCGCGGCCCCCAGGGAGATTCTGCGCCCTTCGATGCCATCCAGGCGGCGGCGCATCAAAATCCACAGCACAACCGCCTCCAACCCGGTGGCGATTGAATTGGCTAGGGCTAAGCCGCCGTGCGGCATCCAGCCCAGGCGCTCGAACCAGGCCGCGAAGAAGATGCTCAGGCCAATGTTCAGAGCCATGACCAAAACGCCCACGATGACCGGTGTTTTGGTATCGTGCAGGGCATAAAACGAGCGCGAGAAAATCTCGACGATGCAGTGGCCCACCAGCCCGACAGCGTACCAAAGCAACGCCCACGAAACCATCTGCGTGGAGCGCTCATCGAATTTGCCGTATTCGAGCATCAGGGCCACAATCGGCTGGCGCAGCAAAATTAAGCCCAGCGCCGCGGGCAGCGCCAGAAACAAAATCCCGCGCAGGCTGGCTGCCAGCGAAGCCCGTAGTTCTCCCATTTTCCCCAGGGCATACTGCGCCGATAAAGTGGGCAGCGCCGCGGTCGCCACGGCTTGTGCGATGATGGCTTGCGGCATGAGCATAATGGTCAACGCCCAAGAGATGCTTGTGACGCTGCCTTCAGTCATACTCGANNCCGACTTCGCGCACTTCGGGCAGATTCAAACCCAATGTGGGGAGGTACCATCCTTTGAGCCGCAACAAACTGGGGATTTGCGAAACCAGATGCAAGATCGCTCCGATCACCACCCCCCAGGCTAACCCGAAGATGCCTATTTGGGGGGCCAGGAAAATCACCCCGAAGATCATGCCCAGGCGGTAAAGCGCCGGAGTCAGCGCGGGAATAAAAAATTTCTGGTGCGAGTTCAAAATGCCCATGACCAACCCGCTGATCCCGAAAATTACGGCGGAGGGCAGCATCACCCGTAGCAAAGAAACGGTCAGTGCTTCCAGGGCCGGGTTTTGCGCAAAACCGGGAGCCAGCACATAGCGCACCAGGGGCTGTGCGAAAATAGCCGCTAAAACCGCCGCTAGCGTCAACGCCAACAAGACTAGGTTGGCGACGGCCGAGGCTAACTTCCAAGCCAGTTCGCGTTTTTCCTGGGTTAGCAATCCCGTAAACGTAGGGATGAAGGCTGACCCCAAAGCCCCTCCCGCCATCAAGACAAATAAGGTTTCAGAAACGCGGTTGGCCGCCAGAAAGGCATCCATCTCCCCCTCGGTACCAAAGGTGGTGCCCATCAAAATCAGGCTAACCAGATTAGTCAGATTGCTCAAGATGAGTGCGACCATGACGGTTCCCGCAGCGCGGGCAATCTGGCGATTTGCAGATGATGTTTGGGTACTCACGGTTGAGGATTATATCATCAGCTTGTTAAGAATTTACTAATACCCCTGTGCTATAATCACGGCGTTTTAATGAAATTCAGTAGATCACGATTTTACCGAATTTATAGCACACTGAACTTGTTGAAGTGTGTTGAAAACGCATCCTTCAACGCTGTTCAGGATGCTAATTATCCTGAATCCGTGATCTACCAAAATTAGCTATCTGGGGTTGCATTATTCAGCCCGAAAAGGTGATCCATGCTCAAACGTTTCGTCCGCATGATTGGCGGAGACCCAAACAAAAAGAAAATTCAAGATTTAGCCGTACTGGCTGAAGAAATCAACGCCCTGGAACCGGCCTTCGAAGCGCTTTCCGCCGAGGAATTGGCCGCCAAGACCAGTCAGTTCCGCCTGCGAGTGGCAAAAGGCGAAACCCTGGATGAGATTCTTCCCGAGGCCTATGCCACGGTGCGCGAGGCCAGCAAACGTACTATCGGCCTGCGGCACTACGATGTGCAGATGATCGGCGGTGTGGCCTTGCACCGCGGGATTGTGGCCGAGATGAAAACCGGTGAAGGTAAAACCCTGGTCGCTACCCTGCCGATCTATTTGAACGCCCTGGCCCTCAACCCCCTTTGGGTTGAACATGCCCAAGAGAAGTGGGGAGCAAACCCCGAAAAATGGGAGTTCACAGCCCTCGATGGGCTTTCTGTGGGGCGCGGCGTACACCTTATCACCGTTAACGATTACCTGGCGCGCCGTGATGCCCGTTGGAAAGCGCCGATCTACGACTTGCTGGGATTATCCATCGGCGTGCTGCAAATGGCCTCCCGCACCGAACACGGGCAGAAGGCCTTTTTGGTGGATCTGGAACGCGAATCACCCCACGAAGATCAGCACCAACTCCAAATCGTGGATCGCAAACTGGCCTACGATGCTGATGTCACTTACGGCACCAACTCCGAGTTCGGTTTCGATTATCTGCGCGATAACATGAAGATGAGTCTGGCTGAACGCGTACAGCGCGGGCATTATTACGCCATCATCGACGAGGTGGATAATGTACTCATCGATGAGGCCCGCACCCCGTTAATCATCTCAGGCCCGGCTGCGGAAGCCACCGAATGGTACGTCAAAATGGCGCAAATCGTGCGCGGCCTGCGCCCGGAAGATTACGAAGTCAGCGTCAAAGACCGCAACGTGGTACTCACCGAAGTGGGTGAAGTGCACATCGAAGAACTGTTGGGCCAACCCCTGCGCGATCCCGAACGCCCCGAAGATGTGACCCCCGAACAGGCCCGCCTGCTGGGGTATCTCGAACAAGCCTTGCGCGCCGAGTTCCTTTACCTGCGCAACAAAGAATATGTGGTGCAGGGCGGCAAAATTATCATCGTCGATGATTTCACCGGACGCCTGATGCCTGGCCGCCGCTGGTCCGATGGCCTGCACCAGGCCGTGGAGGCCAAGGAGGGCGTCAAAGTCGAAAGCGAAAACGTGACTTACGCCACCATCACCATTCAGAACTACTTCCGCATGTACGAGAAGCTCTCCGGTATGACCGGCACGGCCCTCACCGAAGCGGAAGAATTTGATGAAATCTACAAACTGGGTGTATTGGCAATCCCCACCAACCTGGAATATCAATCCGAAAACTCTGATTCGCCGCTCGTATCCCTGAATGCCAGCGATGAATACGGCTACAAGTATATCTACTATGCGCACCAGGATGATCCCGCTCAAACCGCGGTTTTCTACAAACGCAAAGATTACCCCGATGTAATCTACCGCACCGAAGAAGCCAAACTACGCGCCATCAGCCGCGAAATTTTGGGTTATCACGTGTTGGGGCGGCCTATTTTGGTTGGCACCACCTCGGTTGAACTGTCGGAGCGTGTCTCTCGGCGGCTCAAAGCGGAACCAGTGCGCCGCTTGGCCCAATCCTTGCTGATCCGCGATACCTGGTTCGAGAAAAACCAGCGCACTGAAGATGGGCGCGCCATCGCTGACCTAGAACCGTTGAACGCCCCCCTGGACGATTTGCGCCCCAACGAAATGCGCCAAATGATTCGAGATATGGGTTTGGAAATCTCGCTAAACCCTGAAGATGATCAAAACCTGGAGCGCTTGCAGAAAATTCTGAGGATTCCCGCTTCCACCAGCGAACGTCTGGCTGAAATTTTTAGAGGCGGCATTCCCCATCAGGTACTCAACGCCCG
>DOTA01000179.1 GCA_003513015.1 Chloroflexota bacterium | reverse complement strand
GCTGCAGATTGGCGCGACTACGAACTCGCCAATGGCAGCCTCGCTCAGCAACCCGCCTGGTTCAGGCCCCAACAACAGCCCGATGGCTCTTTCCTGGCCTATGTGAGCGACGAGCCAATTGCCAAAATGCCGGTTGGGGCTACTTTCTACGATCAAACCGTATTCCCATTTGTGGATGGCTATCCCGATGATTTAGACGCACAGCTAGACGCGGCGATGGGGCGCATCCATTGGGCCGCCCTGGCCCACAGCCCCTGGGATCACGCCGGGGAGGCGGATTTTTGGGATCAATTGCGCGCCAATGCCTTGCAACTGCGCCAGCAAACCGACCGGGCGCTCCTGGTGGTGGTGGGCTGCAATTTATTCGAATGGGGCACTTTCTTGCGGCGACTGGATAACTTTTTGCGTGATCTGGTGCTGAATCAGCGGGATGTCGAACGGCTTTTAGATGCTCTGATGGAACGCCACATCGCCACCCTTGAAAAGATCTGCAATGCAGTGGGCGATGTTGTCGACATCCTGCGCTTCGGCGATGATTTGGGCACGGATACCGGCCCCTTTATGCGCCCGGAAACCTACCGCCGCCTCTTCAAACCCCGCCACACCCTGTTGTGTGATTACGTTCACCAACACAGCCAGATGCACACCTTCTTGCACTCTTGCGGCTCGATCTACAAGCTCATCCCAGATTTGATCGAGGCTGGCTTTGAGATTCTCAACCCCGTGCAGACAAATTCGCGCGATATGCAGGCCGCGCGCCTCAAGCAAGAATTTGGCAAAGATGTGACCTTTTGGGGGGCCGGGGCGGATACCCGTTCCATTTTGAATCGCGCCACCCCGCAGGAAGTTAGGGCACACGTGCGCCGCAACATCGAAATTCTCTCACCCGGCGGCGGATTCGTTTTTAATCCCATTCACAACCTCATGCCAGATGTGCCGCCTGAGAATATCATGGCGATGTTTGCCGCCGTTGACGAATTCCGTTAAGCCACCTCTCGGCGCGCCAACACCCGCGTGGCATCCGGGATCGGTTGATCGGAAACCAATATCAAATAGCCGCCGCCACCTGCGCCCGAAAGCTTCCAGCCATAAGCCTGATCGCCATATTCATCGATCAAACTGGCGATGCGTTCGTTCATCATGTGGGGAAACATGGCCACCTGGGCTTCAAAAGATTCTCGGATGGCGCACCCAAAATCCCGAACATCTTGATTTAAAATGGCATCCCAACAATGCTCGGCGGCCTCCGCCAGGGCTTTGGCAAGCTCGCGGCTGAAGGTTGTATCCACCAAAACATCATATTCGGCATAACGCGGCCCAAGTGAAATCAAATGCAGCGAACTTTCCACAAATTGGAGCAGGCTTTCATCTTGCACATGCTCGATTTTTGTGGGCCAATATTCGCCCTCGTAGTAGGCCTTGGCCAAACCGGGAAAGACAATCCCAATCGTATCTTGTGAGCCAGAGATAATCTTCGTACCTGGGGGGTTATCATAGCAAAATAAAATCTTCGCCAGTTTCTCATGATTTCCAATGGGCAGCTTCGGCCCCCATAGATCAATAGCAGAGCGCCGCGTGCTGGAAGCCATGCCGCTGCGCTCATTAAATTCCAGAGTGGGTTCCAGCGAAATGGTGATCACCGATCCCGGGTAGTGTTCCGAAACATAGGGCTGATCGAGCCAGCCCCCGGCCAAATCGATGCGGTAGGGAATATATTCCCGTTGCCGCAGCGCGGTGGTTGAACGCGCTTCCAAGCCTTCGTGCGGTCGGCGCTCCAGAATAACATATTCCACGCCCAAATCCTGGCATAAGGCGCGTTTTTCAGGGATGTGACCATCCACATTAACGATGAAATAATCGGGCTGGAGGGTGCGCATCTCTTGTTCGAAATCCAAGATTCCCGATCCCTGTGAAATAAAAACATCCTTCACAAAAGATACTGCTTTGATCATGAACAGGCGCTCCTGTTCGGAATTGATCGTGGGGCGTCCTTTTAAATCAAAGACAGTTTTATCCGAGCCGAGCGCAACATACAGATCGCCATAAGCCGCGGCTTCTTTGAAAAATGCCACGTGCCCGCTGTGTAACAGATCGAAGCAGCCGCTCACCAATACTTTCTTTGCCATGCAAATCCTCCGGGGAGAAATTACCGGATGCTAGGGGACATCCGGGATTGTGACCTATTTTACTGGATTTTTTGCAATTTAATCTTTCACCAGAATTGCTTGTGCAAGCCTTCCCCTCATGGTAGTATCCAACCATTGGCATTCATACAGATTAAATCTGGGAAATTGGAGGAGCAAGCATCGTGGCACAGCCCGAAACCATTTCGAACGACTCACAACGCCTGGTATGGTATCAAAATGCCAAATTTGGTTTATTCATCCATTGGGGGGCTTATGCCGTGGCTGGGGTGGAAGCCTCCTGGCCGATCATGGCCCCCGATTTATCGGCGGCTATGTTTGGCACGCAAGCCACCATCCGCGAGGCCGAATATCGCCAGTTGCCCAACCGCTTCAATCCTGTCGATTTTGACCCTGAGGCTTGGGTGGCTCTGGCCCAACAAGCCGGGATGCGCTACATTGTCATCACCGCCAAGCACCACGACGGCTTTTGCATGTTCGACGCCCCCGGCACCGACTACAAAATCACCCACACACCCTACGGCAAAGACCTCTGCCTGGAGTTGGCGCAGGCCTGCGCCCGGGCCGGGATGCCCCTGGGTTTCTACTATTCTCCGCCCGATATGCACCACCCCGGCTACCGCGACACCCGCCGCCCCGCCACCAAAAACTGGACGGGGGAACCCCAACGCAAAGAATGGGGTGATTACCTCGACTACATGGAAAACCACCTCCGCAAGCTGCTCACGGATTATGGCAAAGTTGCTGTTCTCTGGTTCGATGGCCTGACCAACCACGGCAAATACGATCCGCCGCGTTTTCACCAATTAATCCACGAACTCAGTCCCAACACCCTGATCAACGATCGGCTGGGCGCGGGCTTCGATTTCATCACCCCCGAGCAGTTCATCCCCAAGGCTGGGATTCCCGCCCAAACCGGCAAACCACCCTCGGGCATCGATCCGGGCGGGGATAGCTTCTTCAATTTAGTGACCTTTCTTTTCAAGATTCCCGGAATCCGCGGCTGGATTCGCCAACAAATGGGACGATATGCCGACGGAACCCTGGAGTTGACTCCAGTACATCAAGAGCCATACCCGGCCCCNNCCCCACGAAACCCACTGGAAAACGCCCGCCGAATTGCTGCACAATCTGGTGGCAGTGGTCAGCCGCGGTGGCAATTACCTGCTCAACGTGGGCCCCACCGCCCAGGGAACTTTTCCGCCCGAAGCGGTTGAACGTTTGCAACACATCGGCGAATGGATGAAACTAAACGCCGAGGCCCTCTATGGCAGCACCTACACGCCCTTGCAGGGCTTGCCTTGGGGGCAGGCCACCCGCAAAGATGATCAGCTTTATTTGCACATTTTCGCCTGGCCTGCCAACGGTTTACTAGAAATCAAGGATTTTCCGGGCCGCGTGGAACAGATCACTTTGTTGAGCGGTGCACCATTGACCTACCAACAGCAGGCCGCACAACTGACCATCCACCTCCCACCCCAGGCCCCGGATCCGGATGTGTCGGTGCTGGCGGTGAAAATTGATTCTTCCGAGCAGGGTTGGAACAATTATTCCCCCGCGGTCGAAACGAAAATTTCGCCGAAAATATACCTGCAAAAACAGGTGATTGCCAGTGCCTGGATCAATGCACTCCTTAACGGTCTGATTGCATTTTTCAGTTATCGCACGCGCGCAGCCATACCATCTTCCGAGGCCGCGGTGGATGTTTTAATCACGGTGGCCATCATCGCCTTTTTGGTGAGTTGGATTTCCATCGGTTCGGCGCGCAGTCAAATTATCAAGGGCAATCTGACCCAACCCGCAAAGCTGCGCCGCAGCCTGAAACTGCCTCAAGGCGCGGCGTGGCGCGCTTTGGTCATCACCATCGCCTGTGTTGTCCTTTTTGGCGGATTGCTGGATGTGGCGATTTACTTGTTTGCTCCGGGCGGATTTGGCAATTGGGCCTATGTTGTGCTGAAAACTTTATACACAGGTGGTGCGGCTGCCCTGGCTGCCGCGTTGGCTATTCAGAGTGTGGTAACTGATGGTGACAGTTGGTGATTCCCCACATTTCAAAACCTCCGAGATTTGCGAAATCTCGGAGGTCTACGGTTTGAATCCACTATTTGACTTTTAGACGCAATTGAGAGCCGTCGAATGGGAGCTTGAACAAAGGGGCGAAGACACATTTATCAAAAGCGCCTGCTAACAGAGGCACCAGGCCCACGATGACAAGAATCCAACCACCCGTGCCCTGAACCCATAAAATGCCAATGGCAATCAATAGAATCCCGGCTACGATGCGCACAATGCGCCCGGTGGTACCAGCGATAAAACCAAAGAAAGCGTTCATTTGTAAATCTCCTTATTTTTTGTGATTTATTGACCACGGATCGTGGCTTGCAATCCGCTGACGAGGGCATCCTTTTCTGCCTGGGTGAGGCGGGCTTCGGGGTGCATAATCAAAAAGATGGGCATGGGCATTTGACCATTTTGGACAACGCGCGGGATATCATCTGTTTCTCGCGTCCGCCCCCAATCAGAAAAATTTACCCGCCGCCGTCCATCATTAACGTCGCGCTGCACCAACCAGGAAACCGGGGCGATATTGCTATACCAGGGCCAGACGCTTTCGTTGCTATGGCAATCAAAGCAGGCACGCTGGGCAAGCTCCCGGGTTTGGAGCGAATCCCAGTTGGGTTCCTGCACCACCGAAGGATTGGTATGCTGGTGCCCGTAGGGAATCAATTGGATTAACAGAAATCCGCCTACTAAAACTGAGAAGACAATGATAATAGTTCGTTTCATACTTGCTCCTTTTTTATTTTGAGTGGATATTCTCGGAAACTACATCGTGGGTGTAGATTTCAGCGAGATTAAAGACAAAACCGCAGCTTGTAGGTGGGGCCACAGGCGCTGTTCAAATCGCACTTTGTGTTGTGCTACAAATTAATTGTACTGCTTTTCACAAGCAAAGAAAACGACTTTCGCGGGAACTGCTGGGCTGCCCGTGTATTGATGGCGGGCGAACGAATACCAGCGATACCGCCCACACCCACCAACACCTCGCCACCCAGCGGTGGTGCTGTAATCTATCTCAATTCAAGCACGATTGGCAACTCGGGCGATGTACTTCGATGGTTCGGATGTGGGCCTTACGGCATCCGGCGAGGATATCAATGGTGACTGGATTGACCCAGGGAACAATGATCTCTAACTGACGGTTTTAGGCTCATTCTCCGTACTGGGCGTCAGTGGTGATGGTGCAGACATCTTTGTTTGCAACCCAGGTTCGCTCAGCTCCACAACCTCATGTGCTTACAACCTCTATTGGGATGGTTCAGCCAACGGCTTTGCTGGCGAAGTTGCAGATGGAAGCCGTATTGTAAAATAGGCAGATAAATAATGCCGTTAATAAAAAGATGGATACTTTGTTAGTGCATCCATCTTTTTATTTGATGAGATTGGTCTCGCCATGAGAATCAACCGGAAATTTGTGCGGTAAATATCAGTTAAGTAGGTTAAAATCGGGCGAACCGCTTGAAACCAGAAAAGATGAGCTTCGGCGGTAAAACAATTTTTGAAAGCGAGGCTTTTTCGATGAATACTGTATCTGATTTATCAACTGAAAATTCTCCCAAGAATGTTCACAATTTTTACGCCGGGCCGGCCGTTTTGCCGCGCTCCGTCTTGGAAAAGGCTCAAGCCGAGCTACTGGATTACGCTGGCACAGGGATATCCATCCTGGAAATGAGTCACCGCTCGCCAGCTTTCGAGAACGTGATGCAAAAAACGGAGGCTGACCTGCGCGAATTACTGGATATTCCCGCGAATTACAAGGTACTCTTCCTGCAGGGTGGTGCTAGCACGCAGTTTGCCATGATCCCCATGAACCTGCGAGCCGCAGGTGCCTCGGCAGATTATGTAATCAACGGCAGTTGGGGGACCGCCGCCCTCAAGGAATCTCAGAAACTAGGCCCAACCAGGATTGCCGCCTCTACCGAAAGCACCAACTTTGATCGAATTTCCGCCCCAGAGAGCCTCGATCTCGATCCACAGGCGGCCTATCTGCACTACACCTCTAACGAGACCATTCACGGTGTGCAATATCCTCAGGCAATACAAACACCGGAAGGTGTGCCGTTGGTCTGTGATATGTCTTCCGATTTTGCCAGCCATCCCTTGAATATTAACCAATATGGATTGATTTATGCTGGCGCACAAAAGAATGCCGGCCCCTCGGGTGTCACCATTATCATTATCCGGGAAGATTTGCTGGCGCGCGTTCCCGCGAATTTACCCGCGATGCTAAATTATCAGGTGCAGGCCGCGAAGAAATCGATGTACAACACACCGCCTTGTTTTGCCATCTACATCGTTGGTCTGGTGATGGAATGGCTTAAAGAGTTGGGCGGCCTATCCGCGATTGCAGGGATCAACCAGAAAAAAGCCAATTTAGTTTATGCCGCCATTGATGAAAGCGGTGGTTTTTATCGCGGGCATGCCCAACCCGAAAGCCGCTCCCTGATGAACATCTCCTTCCGCTTGCCCACCGAAGAACTGGAAAAAGCCTTCGCAAAAGAAGCCGAGGGAAATGGCCTGATCGGTCTGAAAGGCCACCGCTCGGTGGGCGGGCTGCGGGCTTCGCTCTATAATGCCCTCCCGCTTGAATCAGTGGACATGCTGGTTGATTTCATGCGCGAATTCCAGAGAAAAAATGGATAATCTCCGGCGAATCAACTTCAAAATATAGCGTTACTCCTCAAGCGCTTAGATCAATGTCATTTTTCACCACAAAGGCACCAAGTCAGGAAGAAAGGCAAAAACCGATTTGATTTTTCCGGTGTGTGCATGCCATCGGGGTTAATTTCAAAGCCATTTTTGTGCCAGGCTGAACCGTTACCTAAACACATCCTGATGTTTTTGAAAAAGATCAGGATGTGTTGGCAAAAAGGTCATGATGTGTTAAACCACACATCATGACCTTTTTATAAAGAGAACCTGTGGTGTTTGATTAAGGAACGGGATGACTGCGGAGTATACTCCGTATCTCCGTGGTTCGATTTCAGGTACCGATAACGATGCCGCCATCCACGCGCAAGACGGTGCCGGTGATAAAGCTGGCTTCCGCGGAGGCCAGGAAGAGGAAAGCGTTGGCGATGTCGGCGGGTTCGCCCAGGCGGCCCAGGGGGGTGCGGGCTTTCATGCCATCGAGAATGTGTTCGGGCATCTGTTTGACCATCTCGGTAGCGGTAAAACCGGGGGCCACGGCGTTGACACGGATGTTGGCGCGGCCCAATTCGCGTGCCCAAACCTTAGTCATGCCGATCACGCCCGCTTTG
>DOTA01000339.1 GCA_003513015.1 Chloroflexota bacterium | reverse complement strand
GAACCAGGTTCGATCACCATCCCGTTGATGCGCCAATATGTGGATGATTTTGTGCTAGTGAGTGAAGTCGAAATTCGACAGGCGATGATCTTTGCCTGGCAGCGCTACGCAGAACGCATCGAAGGAGCGGCGGCAGCGGCTTTAGCGGCGGTTTTGAGTGGGAAAGTGGCCGCGCCTGCCGTTGTGATTATTTCCGGCGGCAATGTGCAGCCTCAAACCCACGCTCAAGTGATCGCCGGTGAGGCTACTTGAAAGACCTATCCCCCAATTTGAGGCTGGAATGTGAATTTTATGAGTATGCTCGGTTTTAGTGTGGATGAGATCATGGTGGCGTGCATGTCGCGCCGGGTACAGGATGGCGAGGTGGTGGCCCAGGGGATCGCTACTCCGTTGGTGACCGCGGCGTATTTGCTGGCCCGGCAAACCCACGCGCCGCATTTATATTTTGTTTCAGCCATTGGCCAGGGGATTTGCCGCCAGCCTGCCCCCATGGGAATCGCGAAGATCGAAAGCCTTTGGCTGGATCGCTCCTTGACCAACATCGGGTTTGTCAGCGCCGCAGCCGATGTGCTACCCCATTTGCAGCCCAAGGAGTTTTTTAGGCCAGGGCAAATTGACATGCACGGAAATTTCAATAATATTGCCTTTGGGGATGACTATGCCCGGCCGCGCCTGCGCCTGCCCGGCAGCGGCGGCATCCCGGATGTGACCACGTTTATCAGCGATATTCATCTATATGTGCCGCGGCACTCGCGCGTGACCTTTGTGCCGAAACTAGATTTTCTCTCCGGCCTGGGCTATCACCCAGCCCGAAGGCATGGCGCAGGCCCGCAATACTTGATCAGCGATTTGGGGCAGTTCGATTTTGCCAACGGGCGGATGCGCCTGATCAGTTATCACCCTGGGATTACACCCGAACACATTCAAAAACGAACCGGTTTCGAACTAGAAATAGCCCCCGATTTGCACGAAACCCAACCACCCACGCCTGAAGAACTGAACCTGCTGCGAGAAGAAATTGATCCCTTGGGCATCCGGCAGTTGGAATTGCTCAATGGGGCGGCCCGTAGGCAAAAACTGCGCGAAATTCTGGTAGAAGAACAAACTTCATGAAAAATTTTCTTTGGATCCGGCTGATTTTAATCGCCACGATCCTGATTCCGCTGTTACCCACAAAAATGGGTCTGGCAGCCGCACCCCAGCAAGAAGGCGGCGAGGCAAGCCGGGCCAGCGATCTATTGGCGCGCATGACTCCCGAAGAACGAGTGGGGCAGCTTTTTCTCGTGACCTTTACGGGCACAAAAGTGGGACCAGAAAGTGAAATTTTCGATCTAATTTACAACCATTATGTGGGCGGCGTGATCTTGCTCGACAAAAACAATAATTTCCCGGCCTCGGAAACCATGCTCGATGATATCTGGTCGCTAACAAATTAATTGCAAACCAATCGATTTTCAGCCTCTCAAGAGTCGCGCATCAATCCGGATACGGGTAACACCTTCGACCCGGCTTTTATTCCCCTTTTTATCGGGATTTCCCAAGAGGGGGATGGATATCCCACGGATCAGATTATCGGCCCCTTGACACCGCTGCCCAGCCAGTTATCCATCGGGGCCACCTGGGATCCCAACTTCGCCCAGGATGTGGGACGCGTTTCCGGGGAGGAACTCTCAGCTTTGGGTTTCAACTTGCTCTTTGGGCCATCTTTGGATGTAAACGAGGTTCCCCGCACCGAGGGCGTGGGTGACCTGGGGGTGCGCACGTTTGGCGGCGATCCGTTTTGGGTAGGTGAGATGGGGCGGGCCTATATTTCCGGCGTCCACGCGGGCAGCAATGGCCGGATGGCCGTTGTGAGCAAACACTTCCCCGGCCTGGGCAGTTCTGACCGGTTGCCCGAGGATGAAGTGGCAACTGTGCGTAAATCGCTGGAACAACTCAAACAAATCGAGTTAGCGCCCTTTTTTGCGGTGACCGGAAATGCCAAATCTCCCGAAGAAACCACCGATGCCTTGTTGACCTCCCACATCCGCTATCAGGGTTTACAAGGCAACATCCGTGCCACCACCCGCCCCGTAAGTTTCGATCAAACCGCCTTGAGTCTGCTGCTGGGTTTGCCCGCGCTGACCACCTGGCGCTCAAATGGCGGTATTATGATCAGTGATGATGTGGGCAGTAAAGCGGTACGTGATATTTACGATCCAACCGGTGAAAGTTTTATCGCCCGACGGGCTGCGCTGGATGCCTTTTTAGCGGGCAATGATCTGCTGTATATGGGAGGCTTCTTACAGGGAGAGGTCACCCAAACTGAAGGGGAACCCATCATTAGCGGATATTATGCCATGATCGACACCCTGGATTTCTTCACGCAAAAATATCGCGAAGACCCCGATTTTGCGAAACGAGTCGATGAATCGGTGCTGCGCATTTTGACGCTCAAGTATAAGCTTTACAGCTTTTTCACGCTGACGATGGTGCTGCCTTCGGGTTTGCTCGAAAACGAGAGTGTCAATAGCCAGATTGCTTTTGGGGTGGCCCAAAAAGCAGCTACGCTGATCAATCCAACTTTTAATGAGTTGGAAAATGTGCTTCCAGCTACCCCAAACCGCAGTGACCGCATCGTTATTTTCACCGATAGCTACACGGAAAGCCGCTGCCAGCAATGCCCCTTGCAAACCTCCATTGCGGTGGATGCCCTTCAACAGACCATCCTAAATTTGTATGGTTCCGGCACGGGCGGTGTAGTTTTTTCGGGCAATATTGCCTCTCACTCTTTTCTAGAATTACAACAAATGCTCGATGGTCAAGCTGCTTCCAGCGCGGTGGATACCGATTTACGGCGAGCAGATTGGGTGATCTTCCTGACATTGGATATTAACCCCGAACGGCCTGAATCTTATGCGTTGCGCCGTTTTCTCTCTGAAAGGCCCGATCTGGCGCGCGATAAACGCATTATTGCTTTCGCCAACAGCGCACCCTATTACCTGGATGCTACGGACATCTCGAAATTTACGGCATTTTATGGGTTATATAGCAAACCTCCCTCGTTTGTGGAAGTGGCGGCCCGCCTGTTATTCAAAGAAATCCAACCCGAAGGGGCTTCTCCGGTATCCATTCCGGGGGTTGGGTACGATCTGATTTCGGCGACCTCCCCGGATCCAGAGCGGACGATCTTGGTTCTAATCGATTTACCCGGTTACAATCCGGCGAATGAACCCCTTTCATCTATTCCCCGCTTCCGGCTGGGTGATACCATCCCCATCAATACCAGCGAGATTTTGGATTCGAATGGCAACCCCGTTCCGGATAACACACCCGTTGAATTTTTGGTGTCCATCAATGGGATTGAATTCCCAGCAATCACTTCCGCAACCATTGGAGGCATCGCAGGTGCCAGTATTTTGATCGAGCAATCGGGTAGTATCCAAATTCAAGCAATGGCGGGGGATGCCCAATCAGAAGTGGTATCCATCGATGTTCCGGCAGAACGCCCAACCCCGACCCCCTCACCCACCGTTATACTCACCGAAACCTCCACGGTTGAGCCGTTACCCACGATTGAAAATCCCACCGCGACGCCCATGATTGTGATTGCGCCGCCAGAAACTGATTTTTCCGGGCTGATTATGTGGCTATTGGCGATTGGAACAAGCTGCCTGCTGGGCTGGCTGGCATTGCGCGTGGGCGCATCCATGGGGTATGTGCGCTGGGGCGTGCGCTGGGGCTTGGCCACGCTGATCGGAGGTTTGCTGGGTTATATGTACGCGGTTTTAGATTTTCCGGGGGCACAATGGGTATCCAAGACCACGCTCCACTGGGGCGTGCTGTTGATTACGGGGCTGGGATCACTCACGGGGTTCGCGCTGGCGGTGGTACTCCGTTTTGGCGGAAACGGAAACCGGGAATAATCCCAAGGGTTGATTTAATGGGTTTATACCAGGGTAGCAATCAGACTTAAAAACAGCAGGATCACCGAAATCCAGATTAGAGTCCGCTCCACTGGGGATGAGAGCAAATCCACCAGACCGGGGGTCGGCATGGGACGGCGCGATTGCTGGGCCGGATTCCAATCCCCTAAGAGTGCCTGTCGAAACTGTTCCACGCTTTGAGGGCGCTCATCTGGGTGCAAGTTCATGGCCCAGAAGATGGCTCGTTCGGTGCGCGGGCTGATATCGGGATTTAGATCACGAGGAGCAACCAAAATTTCGGGATTTAGAAAGCGATCCCGTGCTTCTTTGGGGGGCTGATTGGTGAGCAAATGGTACAGGGTCGCGCCAAATGAAAAAATATCGCTGCGGGCATCGGTATGTCCGGCATCGCCGCCATATTGTTCGAGGGGTGTATAGGAAGCAGTGCCGCGGCCCTGCACAACGGTGATCGTGATCTCATCTGAATTTAGGATTTTAACCAGCCCAAAATCAACCAGTTTTACCACGCCGCCTGGGGTAAGTTTCAGATTGCTGGGTTTGATATCGCGGTGCAAAATGGGCGGTTCCTGGTTGTGGAGGTATGAGAGCGCTTCAGCGAGTTGGGAGGCCCAACCCAAAATATCACGTTCAGTGATGAAGTTTTTTTTCAAGCGCGCTTCAGTCATCAGAGTGCTGAGGTCTTTGCCTGGCACGAAATCCATCACCAGATAATCACGCACCTCGATCGAAAAGAAATCAGAAACTTTGGGTAAATTAGGGTGATCCAGCCGGGCCAGCACGGTAGCTTCGCGCATGAATTGCTCGCGGGCCTGGGCTAAAAGATCCTCCGGCATGGTTTCATCGTAAAAGACTTCTTTGAGGGCCGTCTGCCTGCCTTGCAAGCGAAGATCATCAGCCAGATAAACACTGCCCATTCCACCTTGCCCGATGATACGGCGGATTTCGTAGCGCTCCTTAAGAATATCCCCTGCTTGCAAAGGTTTTGGCATTTGCGGTTTCAACTTTCATAGAAAATTTGTGATATTATACTCACTGCACGGATTCATGGCAGTGCAATTTTTTAAGTTTTATCTTAATTTTAGGGTGTGTCAATTGTAACCGTTGGTATCATAGGGAAAAATCGCTTTTATCGCACTTATCGGGCAAAGAACAGATATGAATCAAAGTAACGAAGAAGTTCCTGTGATTGTAGGCTATGAGGGCCAGCTTGATGGACAACGTTGGATGTTACAAGAAAGTTTGCTCATCGGGCGTGATCCCACTTGTGATGTCCCCATCATCAATCGGCAAGTATCACGCAAGCATGCTCGGCTCTCACAAGCCTCTGAAGGTGTGCTGCTCGAAGATTTGGGATCAAAAAATGGCACACACCGTAATGGGAAACCGGTTAACGG
>DOTA01000450.1 GCA_003513015.1 Chloroflexota bacterium | reverse complement strand
GCCGCCGGCCACGGAGAACTGTACCTGCGCCTGCTTTCGGCCAGGCAGCCCGATTACCGCGAAAAAATCTGGGATCAGGCCGCGGGGGCGATTGTGATCGAAGAAGCCGGTGGCACAGTCACCGATCTCGATGGCAAACCGCTCGATTTTACCCAAGGTCGCACGTTGGCAAAAAACCGCGGTATCTGCGGCTCCAATGGAGTCTTGCACGAGAAGGCGCTGGCAACTCTGAAAGCACTTGGGGCCTGAAACAGAAGCCTCAAGCTCCAAGCCTCAAGCTCCAAGCTTCAAGTTTCAAACATTATGCCCGCTCGCACAGATAAACTCGCTTTCATTCTTTCTCTGCTGGCAGTCCTGCTTTCAACCTGGGTCTCTTTGGGAATCGCCGAGGGTTTGGCGCAGCTCGAAGATGAGTACACCTATCAATGGCAGGCCCAATTACTTGCCACCGGGCATTTGAAAATCGACTCCCCGCCTGAAGCGGACTCGTTTTTAATCCCCTTTGTGATTGATTTTGAAGGCCAGCGTTTTGGCAAATATCCTTTGGGGTGGCCAGCTTTGCTCTCTTTCGGTGTGAGGTTTGGGCTGGCGCGGCTGGTGAATCCCTTGTTGGCAGGGTTGGCTGTTTGGTTAATGTTTCGATTGGGGCAAAAGTTATTGGGGGATAAAATCGGATTGCTGGCCGCGGGGCTGATGGCAATATCACCGTTGTTTTTGACGTATACGGGATCGCTGTTGGCTCACACCTGGGGGTTGGTACTCACTTTGGGGCTGGCACTCTCCTGGTTGGATTTAACCGATCAACGCGCCGAAATTCCGGGGTGGCTACCCACCCTGACAGCCGGAGGCACCCTGGGGGTTCTGGCATTGACGCGTCCCTGGACCGCTCTGGGAGTGGCCCTCCCCTTTGGAATCCACGGAATCATCCTGTTGCTGCGCGGCTCCCCCGTCATTAAAAAGAGAATTATCAGCGTCGGCGGAATCACACTGGCGATTGGCAGCCTCCATTTTCTATGGCAGTTTGCTCTGACCGGACAGGCTCTGCAAAATCCGTATCGCTTGTGGTGGCCTTACGACCGGATCGGTTTTGGCCCCGGGATTGGGGTGGCCGAGGGTGGGCACACCCTGCATCAGGCCTGGCTGAACACCCGCAGCAGCCTGAGCGAGACGTGGCAAGATTTACTGGGCTGGGGAGGTTACACCTGGATGCTGGCACTGGCTGGGTTGTGGGCGGCGCGGCGGGAGACGCGGCTGTGGCTGGTGGTCAGTGTTTTTCCGGCGCTGGTGGGGATGTATCTGGTGTATTGGGTTTCAGGGCCGCGCTATTTTTTTGAGGGTCTCTACGGTCTAGTACTATTATGTGCGGCCGGAATTGGCTGGCTGGCAGGCTGGCTGCCGGGATTGAAAGGACGCGGGGTTTTTCAGAATATGCGGCTACGGCAGGGCTTGGTGCTGGGCGGGCTGGCTCTGGCGATGGTCATCGTCACCTGTTTTTACACACCTGTTCATTTGCAGGATCTCAAAGATCGTTATGGCTTCACGCAGGCTGCTTTGGAGCCATTTCGCACAACTGAAGCACAAGCGCTCACGCCTGCGCTGGTGATCATCCATACCGATCACTGGAACGAATATGGCGGATATTTGCACCTGGAAAACCCCGGCCTGACCACGCCTTTTATTTTCGCCTGGGAAGCCGATGCGGCGAATGCATCTGCGGTTCTAGCTCTTAATTTCCCCGACCGCACAATTTACCATTACTATCCCAATCGTCCGGGGGAGTTTTTCAGCAAACACCAGTCTGAAAAATAATCAGGGATAGTGCTTTTAATCCCATTCATCCCCATTTATCTCCAGTAAATTCTGGCAAGATCAAGATCGGCATCCATAATGAAAACAGTACCGGCACAATCAACAACGGCACACCAATCAGATGCCCAAGCAGGTGATTCTGGTTCAAATAGGGCAGCCAAACCCGGATAGTTTCGTAATAGGGGATGACGAGCAAAGCCATCAGCGAGAAGATGAAGGCCACGCTGAGCACACGTTTTTCGGGGATCAGCAGCGCAGCCAGAGACATGAACCAGAGCAGATACCAGGCATGAAAGACGGAAGCCACCAACAGAATATACCAGACAAAGATATAAAACCCTGCCCGCAAGGGAGCCTCAAACGCGGCATTGGGCGTGATCGCCGTAGCCGAAAAACATTTCCTGCCCTGGCAAATTACCCGCCAAAGCCCCCAAAGATAGATTCCGCCAAAAGTGAGATAAATCAAGCGGTTTGTATACGTGAAAGCCTGGGAGGTACTGATCTCTGGAATCTCGCGCAAAGCCAGCACCAACAGCGCCGCCAGGGAGCGCCCCGCGCCTTCCCCGGCCTGCAAAACCGCCCAGTTTTCCCATCCGGGCCAATCGGGGCGCATTAACAATCCCGAAAGCAACATAATAGCCAACCCGTTTACAGTCATCACTGCAAAGCGATTGAGCCAATTTTTCTGCCGCAAGGCCAGACCCAGTAAGAAAAACGGCAAAATCAGAAAAGTAATGAATTTGATCAAAATCGAAAAGGTAAATCCCAGGATGAAAAGTGCCGAAAAAGCAAAATATTGCCAACCTTTCGGAGTGTCCAATAAACGAGTGTAAGCCCAGATCGCCAGCAAGAGAAAAAACACCATCACAATATCGTTATGGGCGTTTTGAACACTCTCAAACAACACCAGCGGATTCCAAGCGAAGAAGGCCGTTCCGGCCATCGCCCAGCGCGGGTGCACCAATCGCAAAATCCGGTATATCAACCAGGCGCTTCCCAAATAGGCCAGCACTCCAATGATTTTGAGAATATATAGCTGTACAAGAAAATTACCGCCGCTCAAATGATAGGCCCCCAAAGAAAGCCACTCCCAGAGAGGGCCATAAGGCGAGGCGGCGTCAGCCCACTCACCCGCCAACCCCGCCCAGGGATCACCGGGTGGAAACGCTTCAACGTTGGCAATAAAAGGGGATAATCCATATAAGGCCCAGCCGCGCGAGTGTAGGGCATACACCAGCATATCAATGGCCATTTGAGGGTACGAGAAAAGTAAAATCAGTGCAAAAGCCGCGCCGCTCAAGAGAATCAGACGGAAGATTTGTTTGTCAGAAAACCTCGATGTCGGTTGTGTGAGCGCACGCAAATTAATCAGATACAACCCGAAGATGCTCAAAATCCCGGCCGGATAGGCGGCAAAACCCCAAACGGAATGCTGCGTCAGCTTTGCGTAGTCCACCGGCGGATTGGCGGTGTAATAGCGACTCAATGGGAAAGGCAGTGTGAAAGCCAGGTAAATTAATCCGCTGACAATCAGGCTGATCCCTAATTGTCGGGGATTCGAGATTTGCTTCCAGTAGGTGATGATTTTCTGTTTCACGTTGGGTTTGACATTTGCTAGTTGGTAAAGGTATTCACACTTTTTGTGATTATATGTCATCCTGGGGGAAACGGTTATAGATTGCCCTTAAAAAATAAATCGGCCCTGTTAAACAGGGCCGATTTCACTGGAGGAAGAAAAACTTTTGATAGTTACTTGCTTTTTAGATATTCATCAATCGAAGCAGCGGCTTTGCGGCCGGCATACATGGCCGTGACCACCAGATCGGGACCGGTGACGGCATCACCACCAGCGAATACGCCAGGACGGGTGGTAGCGCCTGTTTCGGGATTGGTAACGATCAAACCCCAGTTATGCGTTTCCAACTCAGGGGTAGTGTCACCAATCACCGGGTCAGGCCAGTAACCCAGGGCCAAAACCACGGTATCACATTCCACGATGAAATTAGAACCCTCCACAGGGACGGGGCGACGGCGGCCAGATTCATCCGGTTCGCCTAATTCCATGCGCAGACACTCAACCGCGGCCAGTTGTCCATCATCATTCGCCAGGAAACGAATCGGCTGAGTGAGGAACTGGTAGCGCGCGCCTTCTTCGCGGGCCATTTGGCGGTCTTTTTTGCCGCCTGGCATTTCACGTTCGGTGCGGCGATAGAGACAGGTCACTTCTTTGGCTCCGAGGCGCAGGGCCGATCGCAAAGCATCTGAAGCGGTATCACCACCACCAATCACCACAACCTTATTGCCAACTTTTTCCATGTGAGGCATATCTTGGGGCAGGTAATGTTCCAAAACATTGGTACGGATTAGAAATTCCGTGGCCGGGAAAACGCCGGGCAACCTTGAACCTTCAACTTTGAGAGGGGCATCAACCTGCGTGCCAACACCTACAAAAACAGCCTCATAACCTTCTGCAAGCAGTTGGTCGATGGTTTTATCTTTGCCAATATAAGTATTGAAAACAAATTCAACTCCAACTTTTTGCAGATCGCGAATGCGATTGATCACCACATCTTTGGTGAGTTTGAAGTTCGGAATCCCGTAAACCAGCAGGCCGCCCGCCTCGGGTTTCGATTCGAAAACTGTGACTTGATGTCCTTTGCGAACTAATTGCTCAGCACAGCCTAGCCCAGCCGGGCCAGCCCCTACGATAGCAACCCGTTTGCCCGTCGGTTCGCCGACCGGGATGGAGATCAAACCCATTTCACGGGCAAAATCCATCACGAAAGATTCCAGATAACCCGTTAAAACCGGATCGCCGCTTTTTACCAGGACACAGGCTCCCTGGCAAAGGGCTTCATGCGGGCAGACACGCGAACAAACTTCTGGAAGTGAACTGGTTTCCTGATAAAGATTAGCCGCAGCCAGAAAATCTCCCTGTTCGATGAGCCACATCGCCGAGGGGATATCATTATGGGTTGGGCAGGCCACCACACATCCTGCCGGATCAGGACAGTGAATACAGCGGGAGGCTGCGATTTGAGCGCATTCTGCCCCCATGGGAATGATAACTTCATTAAAATCTCGCACCCGTTCTTCTGCGGGGCGCAAACTGATCTGGTCACAGGGTGAGAGCGCTCGAGCTTTACGATCAATTGCTAAAAATTCACTGGGAATGGATTGTGGCATACCTATCCTCCGAATATAATTCCTATTTATTCTAGAATCCGATCATACCGATAAAAATGGTTAATATTCAGTTCCAGATGTCATAAATTTTTCAGGCGGATGTCATCTCTTTTGTACTATTTATCACAAATAAAATTACTTCAATGAACACATACTTGGCGCCCCGTTTTGGGCAATTTAACAGCAATCACGCGCTTTTTTAGAATCCTTAGAGATTTGTAAGAATCAGTTTTTGAGCGGATTTTTCTGTTGACAGAAGTATTCCTGTGCATATAATCTGAAATTTAGTTAGTCTAACTAATAATCAACTGTAAAATTATGACAAATCATAACCAACCCGAAGACCGCATGGCAGAAGTGCTGCAGCGCCTGAGTTCCATCCCATTAATGCAGCCGCCCAAAGAATCGCCCTTGAGCTTGCCTCAGGCTTTAATCCTGAATTGGGTTGCACACTTTCCAGGTTGTGGCGTATTGGATATTGCCAAGGGATTGAACGTTACTCCTCCAACTGTTAGTGTGGGCATTCGCCGTCTGGTCAAAGAGAATTGGCTGAAACAGAGCACGGACCCCAATGATCGACGCACCCGGCCAATTTATCTCACAGAAAATGGTGAGGCTTTTGTCGATAATATGAACATCTACCGTTCCCAGATGCTCAAACATTTCCTTTCGGGCCTAGCAACAGAGGAACAAGAACAGTTGATTTGTTTACTGGATCGCGCCGTCAGCGCCTTGGAAAAATCACAAAGTCAGGAAAATACCTAACGCAGTTTTAACTTTTGGCGTTTGAAATCAACAAGCGGATATGAAAAAAACACTTATTATCATTTCAATCATCGTGGCTTTGCTGATCGGTGGCTTTCTCTTGTTTGGCCGGTTTTCACAAAGGCAAATGAACGCGTTGCTGGCCAACCTGGAAACCGAAAGCGTGCAACGCGGTACGCTCTCATCAACGGTAGGAGCTACCGGGACGGTACGCGCCAACCAGAGTGCCTACCTGATCTGGAAAATCTCCGGGCAAGTGGAACAAGTTCTGGCAAATGTGGGTGATACCGTTAACGCGGGAGATTCCCTGGCAAATTTGGCGGACACTTCGCTGCCGTCTTACATCATTTTGGCCCAGGCTGACCTGGTAAACACCCAAAACCAGCTCGACACCCTGTTAAACTCATCTTTACAGCAAGCCGAAGCACTCAAGGCGGTTGAAGAGGCCGAACAAGCCCTGGATGATGCCTTGAATCCTGGCGTGGCCCAGGCTCAGGCCCAGGCTGCGATTGCCACGGCCCAAGCTGACCTGGATACAGCAGAAACGCAGCTTGCAATTCTCAAAAATCCGGTTTCTCAGGCCGCCATCGATCAGGCTTATGCCAACATGCTTTTGGCAGAAAACAAATTGAACAAAACGCTGGATTCGATTGAAAAAATCGAACGCGACCGCACCAAACTGGGCACCACCCCCATGCCTGCTGAAATGCGCCGGGAATTCATGAAGGGATTGAATAAAGCGCTTGAGGGATTGAATTTTTCACGCACACAAGACCAATTAGCCTACGATCGGGCTAACAATAAATATGAAGGCCTGCTCGAACCACCTGATCCGCAGGATGTGGCCCTGGCGGAAGCCGCGGTTTTCGCCGCCCAGGCCCAGCTCGATGATGCCAATTTGCAGTACAACCGTATCAAAGATGGGGCCAGCCCGGCCGATATCGCCGTACTCGAAGCGCAATTGGCCGATGCCCAAAGGGAATATGCCCGCGTGCAAAATGGCGCGCCCCAAGAAGATGTCACCATTCTGGAAACCCAAATTGCGGCAACACAGGCCACGTTGCAGCAAACTAAAATTTTGGCACCCTTCGCTGGCACCATTACCCTGGCTCAATCCCAACCCGGTGATTTGGTCAGTGCCGGCACGCTGGCATTTCGGCTCGATGACCTCTCGTCCATGCTGGTTGATTTGAACGTTTCGGAAATTGATATTCCCCTGGTGCAGCCAGGGCAGCAAGTGATCGCCACCTTCGATGCCATTCTGGCCAAAGAATATCACGGGCAAGTGGTCAGTGTTGCGCCTGTTGGCGACACCGTAAATGGCATCACCAGCTTTACGGTCACAGTGGAACTCTCGGATGCGGATGCTGAGGTTCGCTCAGGGATGACCTCCGCAGTCAGCATTATCACCAGCGCAGTGGATGATGTCTTGATGGTTCCCAATCGCGCCATCCGGCTTTTGGATGGTGAGCGCGTGGTCTATGTCTTGCGAGATTCAGTTAACGGAACTCCTGAGGGGCGGCTGCCCAGTGGGGGTGGGTCAGCACATCTGAATTCCATCGTGCCTATCTCTGTCACCTTAGGCGCATCCTCCGATTTATACAGTGAAGTCCTCAGCGGTGATCTATCCGTAGGTGACAAAGTCATCCTCAATCCCCCCAGCGATGGCCTGACAGGCAGCTCGTCGGGCCAGGGTCTCCTCGGAATGCATCCCTAATTTGAAAAACATCCTATAAACGGATTTGGAGAAAAATCTATGAAAAAGTTTCTGATTATTATTGTGATTTTGGCCGTAATCATCGGTGGCGGGTACGCCTGGATTACCTACCGCGCCCAGAAAGCCCAAGAAGAAATGATGGCGAGCTTGCAAACCGTGGCGGTCGATTATGGCACGCTAACATCTACCATCGGTGCCACGGGCGTAGTGCGCTCAAACCAGACCGCTCAACTGGCCTGGCAAACTTCCGGCACGGTGGAAAAGGTAGGAGCGCTGGTGGGTGATTCAGTCACGATCGACCAGCAGTTAGCCTCGATTGCCGAAACTTCGCTGCCCCAAAATGTGATTCTGGCCCAGGCCGATTTGGTGAGTGCCCAAAAAGCCCTCGACGATCTGATGAACTCGCAACTCCAACAGGCTCAAGCTCTACAAGCGGTGGAAACCGCCCAGAAAGCGCTTGAAGACTTGCTCAACCCCGAATTACAACAGGCCCTGGCCTTGCAAGCCATCGCCGATGCCCAACAATCCGTGGATTATTACGAGCGGCAGGTCAACAACTTGCAAGCCTCGGCCGGACAGACGAATGTTGACGCCGCCCAAGCCCAGGTCACGATTGCCAAAGATGCTTTAGATAAGGCGAAAGAAAAGTACGATCCGTATGCCAACAAACCGGAAAGCAACCTGACGCGCGCCAATCTGCAAGCCAACCTGTCGGCGGCACAACAGCAATATGATTTCGCCGTGCGCCAGCTCAATGCCCTCACAGGCTCGGCCTCTGATACCGAGGTCGCCTTAGCCCAGGCCAATTACGCCACCGCCCAGGCCCAACTGGCCGAGGCCCAGCGCTCCTTCGACCGTATCAAAGATGGCCCTAGCGAAGCTGATGTGGCTTTGCTCGAGGCCCAACTAGCCGAGGCCCAGCGTTCTTACGATCGCATCAAAGACGGCCCCGCCGCCGAAGATATTGCCGTAGCCGAGGCTCGGATTGCCGCCGCGGAGGCCACCGTTAATCAGGCCTACATCAAAGCGCCTTTCGATGGCACTATTACCCTCGTCAATGTCAAGCCTGGAGATCAGGTCAATCCTGGCACGTTAGCCTTTCGCGTGGATGATCTCTCGCATTTGTTAGTCGATATGGATGTTTCCGAAGTGGATATTAACCAGATCAAGGTTGGGCAGGAAGTCACCATGAGTTTCGATGCCATCTTGGGGAAAGAATATCACGGCAAGGTTGCTGAAGTGGCGCTGGTGGGCAATAACATCGCCGGGGTGGTCAGCTTTACCGTAACCATTGAACTACTCGACGCCGACGCAGAAGTGCGCCCCGGCATGACCTCCGCTGTCAACATCGTTATCGAACAAATTGATGAAGCCTTACTGATCCCCAACCGGGCGGTGCGCGTTGTTGATGGCGAGCGCGTGGTTTACATCCTCGAAAACGGCCAAATCAAACCCATCAATATTACCCTGGGGGCCACCTCCGACCTGTATTCCCAGGTGACCGAGGGCGATTTGAAAGCTGGCGATACCATCGTACTTAATCCTCCCAGCACGTTGTTCCAAGGTGGTGGCCCCATGGGTGGGGGGCCAATGGGCGGCGGAGGTTTCTAAGGAGATTGCCATGACCGATTGGGTTGTTGAAGCCAAAGATTTAACCAAAGTATTTAAAATGGGCGAGGTTGAAGTCCACGCGCTGCGCGGCCTTTCAACACAGATTGCCCGCGGTGAAGTGGTCTCGATTATGGGGCCTTCCGGTTCGGGAAAATCAACCTTGATGAACATTCTGGGATGTTTGGATCGTCCTACGGCGGGAGATTACTGCCTGGATGGAGAGTGCATCTCCGATTTATCCGATGACCAACTGGCCGATATCCGTAACCGCAAGGTGGGATTCGTTTTCCAGAGTTTTAACCTGCTCCCCCGCGCCACCGCCCTCGCCAATGTGGAACTGCCCTTGCGATATGCCCGCCATAACGGCAAAAACCGCCGTCAGCGTTCGCGCGACGCCCTGGAATCGGTCGGTTTAGGCGACCGCATGACCCACCGCCCCAACGAACTTTCCGGCGGGCAGCAACAGCGTGTGGCGATTGCCCGGGCCTTAATTAACGAACCCTCCATTGTGATGGCCGATGAACCCACCGGCAAC